>JAUUSJ010000235.1 GCA_030841965.1 Blautia sp. | reverse complement strand
TCAGCGTATGTCGAAAAACCGTGGGAACGAACGTGTTTACGGAGGAGATATCTGCTTGCTCTCTTAGCGTCTTCTTCCACTCTCCCCCCTGTTTTTATCAAAATGCTAACTATTTCTCTTGATTGGTACAAAATTTATTATATAATTTCTATATTTTTTCAAAAATCATTTGACATTTTTTATGCAATATGATAGTATATAGACAAATGAAAGTGCAGGGAATTGGAGATGCAGATAAAGTGATAGGGTGTTACTTTGCTGTGTCTTTCTTTTTTAAACATGCATCAAAAGGAGGTTGTAGTTCTACTTTTATATCCAGGAAAAAACAATATGGGTGGTTACAAATTTAGATATTGTTTTTTTCTATGCAAAAACACCTTAAACTAAAACACGTATATTAGGAGGAGTTATTATTATGGAAAAGAAATATATTGTGGCACTCGATCAAGGAACAACTAGTTCAAGATGTATTATTTTTGATAAAGACAATAACATGGTTTCTGTAGCTCAAAAGGAATTTCCACAGATTTATCCTAAGGCTGGATGGGTTGAGCATAATCCACTTGATATCTTTGCTACGCAAAACAGCGTATTAATGGACGCTATTAACTACGCAGAGCCTGCAATCAATGCAGAAGAAATCGCAGCTATCGGTATTACGAACCAGCGTGAGACGACTATTGTTTGGGATAAGAATACAGGAAAACCTGTTTATAATGCTATTGTTTGGCAGTGCCGTAGAACAGCTGAGATGTGTGACGAGATCGAAAAAGATACAGAGTTCGTTCAGTATGTTAAGGAAAATACAGGTCTTTTACTTGACCCTTACTTCTCTGGAACAAAGATTAAATGGATTTTAGATAATGTAGAAGGTGCTAGAGAGAAAGCAGAAGCTGGAGATTTATTATTTGGTACGGTCGATACATGGTTAATCTGGAAACTTACAAACGGTGTTGTTCATGTAACAGATGCTACTAACGCTTCTAGAACAATGTTATACAACATCAAAGAAGATAAATGGGATGAGAAGATTCTCGATAAATTAGGAATCCCTGCTTCTATGCTTCCAGAAGTAAAAGATTCATCTTGTGTATACGGAACTACTATGATTAATGGTACAGCTATCCCTATCGCTGGTATCGCTGGTGACCAACAGGCAGCTTTATTTGGACAGATGTGTATCCATGAAGGCGATGTTAAGAATACATACGGAACAGGTAACTTTATCCTTATGAATATCGGTAATGAGATGAAATTAAGTGAGAATGGTCTTGTTACAACAATTGCTTATAAATTAAACGGACAGATTACTTACGCTTTCGAGGGTTCTGTATTCGTAGGTGGAGCTGTTATTCAGTGGTTAAGAGATGAGATGAGATTCTTCAAAGAGGCTCCAGATTCAAACTACTTCGCTGGAAAGTTACAGTGCAACGATGGTGTTTACTTCGTTCCTGCTTTCACAGGACTTGGAGCTCCTCACTGGGATGCATACGCTAGAGGCGCTATCTTTGGTCTTACTAGAGGTTCTTCCCGTAATCATATCATCCGTGCAGCTATGGAAGGTGTTGCATTCCAGTCTAAGGACGTTATCGACGCCATGGTAGCTGACTCTGGACTTGATATCGCCGAGATTAAAGTAGACGGCGGTGCTTCCGCATCTGAGATTATTATGCAGTTCCAGGCTGATATTACAGGTAAGAAATTACTTCGCCCAGTTATCCGTGAGACAACTGCTCTCGGTGCCGCTTATCTTGCAGGTCTTGCAGTTGGATTCTGGGGCGGCTTAGATGATATCGTTGACAGATGGTCCCTCGATAAAGCTTACTCTCCTATTATGCCAGCAGAAGAGGCTGCTAAGTACGTAGCTGGATGGAATAAGGCTGTTGAGTGTACAAAAGCTTTCAAACCTGAGGCTTAATTGAACATTAAAAAGTAGAAAGACATCCTTCTTTAGGAATCAAATTGAGACTAATCCAGTTTGGATTAGTCTCTTATTGTTTATAGTTACATTTTTATTATATATTCTCTTTTTTCTTCGGAAACTGTTTTTAATCACTATTATAACTCACAATCTTCCAAATAAATTTCATTATTCTTAATTTTTATTATATACTTTGTTACTTTATCAAAATTGAATTTTTTTATTTCCTTGCTTACAGAATAACCTTCTTGAGGATTTAAAACTATTTTTATATTATTCCCGAAATTCTTTTCAACACGAAATTCTATTTCATCTTGATAACCGCATTTTCCACTTATCAAAGCATCTATATGATTTCCTTCTGCTACGCTTCTTATTTCAATACTTGTAAATACAATTGGACTTTGATTTACTATTATTAAATTGTTCTCTAAATTTTCTACTTTCTTTTCACATCCCACTAGTAAAACACATAATATTCCGATTAATAATCTATACTCTACTCTCATCATTTTCCCCCCTTAATTCCCTACGATATTTTATATTCCATCCATTACATTCAAGAATGCGGAATATCGTAAGCAGTTTACCACTTGCTCTCATCAGAATTCAAAAAAGTTGTAAAGTGGTGTTCTTCTACAAACCGAATTTTAATAAAAGTCCTAACGCAGTAATAAATAGCACGGTAATGATAGCCGTTGCCGCTATAATTGCTATTATTCCTATTGCTTTCCTGTATTCTTTGTTCATTTTTTTCTTTTCTGGTACAGAAGCAGGTATTCTATTTTCAATGCCTAACAAAATATAGTCTGCACTTACATCATAAATTTCCGTAAGTTTAATCACACTACCAATTTCGGGCTTTCCCTGTCCGCTTTCCCATTTGGAAATCGCTTGTCTTGAAAGTCCCAACATTTCAGCAACCTGCTCTTGTGAATATCCTGCTTTTTTGCGCAGTTCCCGAAGTCTTTCTGCTATGTCCATATTTATCACCTCCGATATAAAAGTACCATAATTTATTAGTTGCATACCACCAATAACTATTTAATTAATGTCAACTATCCGTTGCAACTTTGAAAATTGAAGTTGCAATGCGGTTTATAAGGCTAATCTCAAAATTTTTTTGATTTAATACTACTAAAAATCACATCAACAATAAACTTCATCTTCCACCAAATACATAATTAGTTTCACACAAAATATATTTTTCAATATCCTTATTAGGATAGCACTATTTCGACAGTTTCGAGGAATTTTCCGAAATTACATAAATTGATATGGGGTTGTATCTATTGATTAATTTCATATTTTGTCTCCTGTGCACTGGCAAATTAAAATATTCACGAACAAATTGTAAACTAATAATATTACTAATTATAACAAGAAAAAGCTATCTTATCAATCTAAGCACTCTTTTTTTCATTGCTTTTTTTGTTGGAATAGGGTAAACTTATTAAAATAAAAGAAACAAATGAAACAAGGAGTGTTTAACTATGAATATTATATTTGGTTTACTTGCAGCCTTTGGCGGCGGAGCCCTAGGTGCTGTTATGGGAGCCCTCCCTTCTTTCATTCTTATGGGAGTTCTTACCATCGGTGGCTCTATCGCTTCTCTCGCAGGGGCAGCAGATATTGTTGTTAATAATGTGGCTCTTGGTTCCTTTTTCGGACCACATATTGCTTTTGCCGGTGCTATCGCCGCAACTGCTTTTTGCGCAAATCAAAAACATGCTCTTCCATCTGGAAAAGATATTAAAGAACCTCTTCATCGCACAAAAGACCCAATCCTTCTATGTGTGGGAGGATTTTTCGGTGTCTTAGGATATTTACTCCATTATTTATTTACAAATATCCTTCTTCTTCCTACAGATACTGTTATGATGAGTCTATTTTTATCTTGTATCCTATCCCGTCTGCTTTTTGGCACAAGCGGATTATTCGGAACTGCAAGTGGAAAAAGAGTATGGCTATCACCGAATCGAGCTTTTATTTACCATTTATTATTGGGAGCTTGTATTGGTCTAGTCTGCGGTGGAGTTGGAATCTATCTCATGAATCTCACGCCAGAGGATGCAGATTTGGTCATCAATTACTATCCAATCCTTTGCTTTGGAATTAGTGCATTTTCTCTTATCTTTACAGAATTTGGAAAGGATATGCCTATTACCCACCATATCACTTACTGTTCTGCAACAGCTGCTGTTTTATCGGATAATCTATTTGCTGGAGTTTTAATTGCTATTTTATGTACCTTACTTGGAGATTTCTTTGAACATCTATTTAATAGTAATAATACCAATACACATATCGATGCGCCAGCGACAACTATTTTTCTTGTGTTTTTCCTCATTGAGTTTTTGTGGATGGCGTAGGAAATGAACTTTGTGGTAGAGAGCTAAGAACTAATAAATAATAACTCTAAAAATTAATAAATAATAAAAAACAGACGCAAAGAATGGGGACAGACGTTAAAAATGGAAACAGACGCAAAGAGAGTAAGGAGATATGTTCTCTAAAAACACGTTCGTTCCCACGGTTTTTCGACATACGCTGATTTTTGCCGCCTCCCGCAAACTCGCGCCTTCGGCGCTCAGACAGTGCTCCAGCGACAAAGCTAAGTATATCGAAAAACCGCTCCAC
>JAUUSJ010000013.1 GCA_030841965.1 Blautia sp. | reverse complement strand
CGGTTTGAAGCATAGAAAAACCTGGCTTTCGCCGAGACTTTGTCTACAGTCTGAGCCTCCCTAGATGTTTCTAGGAAGGCATTAAACTTTAGGACTAATTTTACAACTTTTTTCGACTTTTTCAAGATAAATGTAATAATTGAATAAGTTAGTGTAATAATTGTTAACTTTTATGTCTTATTTTTTATCTGCCTCTTATCATTGAATTTTGTATTATTATTCAATTTCTATTACTGAATCGTAAAATTATTGTTTGTTGTATCTATAGCCATCTAATGTCATATGGTTTCCAGAAACTTTATATGTATAAGAAAGATTTCCCCAAAGTCCTAATTGAAGAGTCAATGTATCTCCTTCTGTATACCAATTTAACGAAATACCATCGGCTGAACCTGTGCCATCCGAGTTGAGAGTCATAGACTCTGGATACGTGCCACTTGAAGTTTGAATTGCATTAGCGTCGTCACATACCCAATTTCCCGTTGGTTTTCCACATGCTGTCAAAGTAAAAGCCAAAACAAGCAATATAAAACTTATACTAAAGATTTTCTTTAAACTTCTACGCTTTGTCATAAAAATATCCCCCTTTATAATGAAAAATAATTATATAACTTCTAAAATAGTATCTAATTTAAATTGATGAATGTATAATCGTACCTCAAATTTGGACTTGCAGTTCCAACTATAAGCTCTACTTGTTCTCCTTTCTCATGAAGAAAAATTAAGCTTGCAGTCACATTAGAATCATTTGCATCCTCATAATCAAATACTTCATAATTACCTGAATCTCCTGTAAAATACATGATATCGGGATTTCTAGTTTCTCTCGTTTCATCGTTGTATCGCTTAAATACCATATTAAAAGAGTCTCCTGATGAAATATTAATACGTCCCATTGACTTAGAGCCTTCAAAATAAAAGTTTTCTCCCGTGCAATTATTAATCGTTAATGTATTCCCTCTTCCTTCTGCACTGTCATAAACTCCATCTAATGAGATGGAAAATTGTGGATGAAGATTTGAAGAATCATTGTCAAATTCAAAGGTGTCCTGATAAGAATTGTATACCCAAGTACTTGTTACATCACCTGTAAGAGTGGCATAATTATTCACTTCATAATTCACTGTTCCCTCATAAGTTACAGTCTCATTTCCTGTTGATAAGGTATTATATGTCGGGTATTGTAATGCTTTTGATACTTGTCCTACTCGATTATCTAACAACTCATCCATATCATTCTCGGTTGGATATCTAACTAATTGATAACTTTGCTGCTCACTATCCCAGTAATCCATGCTCCATCCTTGGTCATATTTCGTATAGTTTACATTTGCAGATAATATATAATCCGAATACTTTCCCTCCGCCTCTAAAGTCAGAGAAGCACTATAACTATTTTCCTCTGTCATACTCTGATCTACCGTGCATTTTGTTATATTATATTCTATCGTCTCTCCCTGAAGGCATTGCTGTAAATCTTCTTTTATCTGTTTTTCAGAGGGAGCATTTCCTCCTGGAGAACAGCCTATCAATCCCAAACTCACCATCACCAATATGGCAAAAATTTTTCCTATCTTTTTCATTTTAATCCTCCTCTTTTTGAATATCTCTCACTTTCACTTAATATAAAATTTTATATCTCTTATTGAACTAAGAACGGCTGGTCAACTAATACCTCTGTTCCACTTTGATTCGTTGCAACAATAACATATCGATAAGCACCAGCAGATAATTTATCAAATCTTGTCTTCTCGTCTAAAGCTGAGAGATTATACTCCTTTGCATTTATCCCAGATGCCTCATCCCCAGTCTGCCATACACCGTCTGCTGAAACAATTTGTACTTTTACATTACTAAGTGGTGTAGCACTTTTTACAATTCCCTGAACAGAAAATACTTCCCCAGATTTCATTGGTTTTGGGAGGCGATACTGGTTGATTGTCATATCTCCGTTTTCTTCTTGTATCTCAAAATTTTCTACCAATAAAACATATTCTCCACTTGCTGTCTGCACTTTTACGGAATAAACATACTGATCTGGTTTCAAATTATTGATGTCAATTTGATTATCTAATGTCAAAATATTATACGTATTTCCGTTGATATTGGAATCTGAATAAGTGCGAGAATCTGTATTTCCCTTAATTTCCACTGTAACTTTTTGTATTGCCTCACTGGACTGAATTTTTCCATAGCAAACATATTTATCTCCCACAGAAAGTGTACCTGGCACAGAGTAATCACTTATTTGGACTGGACAAGTACTCTGCGTATTGCTGTCATTATTACTCGTTTCATTTATTCCTGGAGGAAGCATTGTTTTTAACTCTATCATATGCTTCTCACAAGCGTTTACATTCTTTTTGTTATTATTATATCCAAATCCTACGATTCCCGCTTTGCAGTAAAACTCTGCCAAAGAAAGAAGGTCTGCCAATTCTTCATCTGTATATTGGTTTTGAAGGTAATTATCCCCCTTAGCAAATAGCTTATTGAAATATGTATTAAAAATAGCAGATTGGAAAGTTACTGCATGCATCTCTGAAATATTTTTATCCACTGTATCTCCCAATATAACAGAAAAACCTTTTTTCCAGAAAGTCCATAATTCTCCCGTAATTGCATTAAAAAATCTATCTCCGAGCACTAATTTTCTTTCTTCAAGTTCCTTTTCTATTTCGTTTGAAACAATATCTACTGCTTCGTCTGCTTTTGCGTATTTTAATATTTTCTTCGCTGCCTTTGCTATTTCCTCATTTGAAGTTTCCTCAGACACCATCTCCAACGCCTCTATATTCATATCCATTCTCGTTGTCATTTCACGAACTTGTATATTTATCTTAAGCGTTTGATCTGCTTTTTCCAAAGCATCACTTATTTTCTCTACATATCCCCCCGATTTTGTAAATTTTTTTGCTTTATCCACCCACCATGATACTTCTGAAATAACTTTCTCACAGTCCTTCATCTGTTCCGATGCTAAATCTTCATTTTTTTCAATAATACAATCTCCAATTACTGTATTTAGATAGCTTTGAGAATAACTGCTACTTCCAAAGAATGCCTCCCATACTTTATTTCCACTTATAACATCTAGCAATCCATTTGCTTGCATCTTATTAAAATAATTACCATTACCGTTTGCTAACTGTGCTAACATAGAACATTGATTATCCGAAACTATCTTCGTCATTTTATAAACGTATAATTGTCTCTCATTTAATTTCGATGTAATATCTTCTTCCGCTTGTACTGGAATCGATAATATGTTAATAAATAACATAACAAAGACTAATCCATAAGCCATAAACCTTTTTTTCATACTACTCACTCCTCTCAATTTCAAAGAATAACTTAATCCATCCTTTTCGTAATCCTGACCTTTATTGTGATAAAACTTTCCTGCAAAATGAAACTTACATTTAAAACAATGATGTAGACATGTCATTTTTTTCTCCTCCTCTTTCCCTATTTTCTTTGTTTTCCGTTTTTTTTTAATATAACAAAGAAATTTTTTTATTTTTTCTGCATTTTTATATTATGTCATCACCTCTTCTTTGATTAGTACCAAACCTTAACAATGAATGCGACTTCATCATATGAATAATATGTCTGAATATTCCCACTATTTTTATTCTGCTCAAAAATAATATTTGCGTAGAGTCCTTCTTTTAATTTATCCAATGTTTCTGTATAGGCATCCTTATTAGAAAACTGACATTGCCAGTAATGATTTCCTTTTTTCACACTATCTGCGATAGCATCATCGATTTCAGCCGAATATTGTTCGTAATAGCTTCCATTAAGCACATAATAATTATCATCCCATTTCGTACAACTTGGAACTGAAAGTGTCTCATCTTTTGCACGATCCCTATATATTACACTATCATTACAACATAAATAAGCATAATTATAAGATAATTCGCTTGGCAACTCAAGTTCCTCTCCTCTAACTAAATTTGTATAGTTGGAATCTCCAAAAGTAGTATCTACTTGATAATAATCACCATTACATTTCACGATATTCCAGGCATGATATCCACGGTTAAGTATCTCACCTGTGACATATAGCGTCGTAATTCCAGATTTTTGAAGTAGATATTGAGTAGCTTTTGCATATCCAGCACATACACTTCTTTTATTGACCAAAGAACTATATATATTCTGGTTATCTGGAGCATCCAATTCATATATAATAGTATCTATTAAATATTCAAACACTTTTTTTACTTTTTCATATTCATCCGTCTCTGTTGATAATTCTGATAAAATTGATTCTGTTGAAGATAAAATTTCAGTTTCTCTTTTTTTCTTCTCCTTTTCACTACAGTTATACTGTGGGCGTAAAACAATCGTATTATCTTTCGTATTTGTCATATATTCATAATTAGAATCAACCCAGAATAATTCTGGATGATCTGCCGCAACCATCAAAACCATTTTATTGAGATCTGATAAATTTATTTCTAAGTCAATATCTGACTTTAAATCCTTATATCCATTGAGGATAGAATCATAAACAGCCTTTTCATTTTCATTGAGTAATTCATAATAATAGTAATAAACATCCGTCTTTCCTGATTCTTTTAGACTATCATCTTCTATTATCGATGAATCTACATTTTTTTGTTCTGGTGCAATATCACTCCTTGATTTTTTATCCAATCCGTTTAATAAAAATGGAATAAAAATTTTTAATGCAAATATTATTACTAAAATACACATTATAGCCAATAAATAATATAATTTTGCTTTGCGATTTCTACGATGTCTTGTTTCTTGAAAAAAATCTGATGAATTTAATTCATAGTTATTGAGTTCATACTCATTTAAATCAAATTCGTTTTGTTTGTAAGATTTTCCTGATTTGCGCATAAAATACCTCCATAATAACAACTGATTTGTTCTAATTTATACCCTCCTTTGTTGAGCTTTATTTTTTATCTATCATCATGCAAAATCAAACTAAATATAGTCATAAAATGAAAAAGAATCTTCCAAGACAAATTTCCATGCCTTGGAAGATTGAAAACTCAAAAATTCTGTATTCTATATACTGTTATTGTATTATTTTCTTATATTTTTTCAAGATAAATGTAATAATTGGTGAAGAAATTGTAATAATTAGATTTTCTCAAAATAATAGAGGAACAATTAGACTAAAAATATACTTCTTTTCAATCTAATCGTCCCTCTTCCCTTAATTTACAGTATCAAAAACCACCTGCTTTTCAAGCAACTTATATATAAGCTTTTAATAATAAACTTTTACATAACTTTTTAGAACATATCCTAATTTTCCCTTATAATTTACTCGGCAGAATCCATTCTTACTGCTAGCTTCATAGTATATTGTCGCTCCTTTCGGAATTCTCTTTAAAGCTTTTGCTTTTGTACTTGCAGAACTCCTAAGAGTAATATAACTATTGCACTTCACAACTTTCGCACGGTAAGTACGTCCCAAATACTTTGCTAATACGTATCCTGTCTTGTTTCCGTATATTACCTTATAAAATCCATTTTTCGTTCTACCATTATTATAGCCATAACACCAACGTACTGTTTTTCCATATGGAATTGTAGTAAGCGCTTTCGCACTTGTACTTGGTGACTTTCGGAGTGTTACATAGCTATTACAATTATAAACTTGAAACTCTGCCCTTAATGCATTTGCTTCTGAATTATTTATCATAAATAATCCTGAAAATAATGTTAGAGATAACATAATAGCCATTAATATTTTCATTCTCTTTTTCATTTTTTCTACATTCTTTCTCTTTCATACATTTTTGATTTTTGTTACTCCTTAAAATTAATCTCTGTTTTCCTAATTTCACCTCCTCTAGTGCTTTTAAGGCAAATAGCTTGTGATTGTATCACTATAATAACCTTCATAATTATCAATCAAATATTGACATCTCTCAATTGTTGACTGAGTTGCGGAGAAATAATACGCTACATCATAATCTGAGCTATTGCTTGCCGCTGTCTTGGCATCTCTTTCTTTTTGCGTAATCCATTTTTTCTCATCTGCCTTTAAAGCTTTAAATTTGCTTGAAGATAAATTAGACTTAATATCTTGATATAACCCATTTAGTAAATCATCACTCCAAGAATAATAGTATTTTGCTCCATCCTCATCATCTGAATTTGAAATATATTCATTCATTATCATCTTAAGTTCATCTTGATAGGTCGTACTATTATCAGTGGACTTTTCTTCTTGTAACTCCTCTAATATAAAGTCATCTCCAAATGTAGCCCATCCTGTATCCCCATTTACTTTTACCTGAATTTTCCGATTATCGTCATCAAAATAATATTGTAATACTTCTACTTTGTCTCCTTTTTCCACATATACTCCTTTTTTATTATCCTTATCTGGGGATGAGCTTGTTGAAAAAGAAGCTTTTGCTCCATACTCGGTATTGCCAACAGCATTGGCATAGTGGGACGCCAGAGAAATCTTTCCGTCTTCGTATTCATATTCCATCAAAAAGTAAGCCTGCTCTGTCGCTAAATCGACCATCCTGTCATGTTTTCCTGTCTTTGTTATCATAAAAATCGTTCCATCTTCTGCTGCATACGGCTGAATATAATCTAAAGAATACTTTTCAAAATTAGTGTCTAATTGCTTTAATTTTTTTCCGTCACATGTATACGCTGTTGCAATATTAGCACCAAACTGCCAGCATGTAAAAAACAAAATATTAGTATCCTTATCTACTTGGCAGCTATATCCCGAACCTCCTCTCAGAAGAGGAACCGTACCCATACATTTTCCAGATATATATACAGTCGCCTCAGATTCTCCAGTATCATTTTTCACCTCATATTCAAAGGAATCTTTCTTTCCATCTCCTGTAAAATCAAAATTTTTATATATCTTATCCGTTTCAAGCTGTGTTACATTCTCTCCTTCATTTAATACTGTTTTGGCTAGTACATTCGCTGCAACTGGAAAATTCATGCAATTTTGTCCTGCCATCCCCATACATAATCCAAAGCTTAATGCTATTGTTATTATTTTTCTTTTCCATTTTCTCATAATTTCAACTCTCCTTTGCCTTCAAATTCACCTTTTCCACCTTTTCATATACCTTCTATGGTAAATAACTTCTGATGGTATCACTATAATAGCCCTCATAATTATCAATCAAATATTGACATCTCTCAATCGTAGACTCAGTCGCTGATAAATCATACGCCAAACTATAATTTGAGCTATTATTCCCAGCGGTCTCTGCTTCGCTTTCTTTTTGAGCTATCCAGTCTTTCTCATCCTCTTTTAAAGTTTCAAAATCACTCGAAGGTAGATTAGACTTAATATCCTGATACAAATCATTTAACAGACCATCGCTCCACTCATAATAAAAACCCACCTGGTCTTCTTCATCTGGCGATAAGAGATATTCATTTCGTATCATATCGAGTTCTTCTTGGTAGGTTGTGCTATTATCCCAAACGCCAGTATCCGTGTCTGAGCTATCGCTATCACTTTCCTCTCCATTATAATACTCATAACTGCCATATCCACTGTCATCATATTCATTACCGTCATAGCCGCTATAACTGTCATCACTATTATTATAGTCATTTACATCCGTATCTCCAACAATATTATTGGTATCTACATTATTATCGCTACTTACGTTATTATTTCCACTGCTATAATTTCCAGAATTTCCATTTTGGTCATTATTATATCGAATATTCGTACCTAAAGCTACATAATCATTCGTAACATCCATTACTGCTTCTTGTCCAAAAGGAGTAAAAACTGCCACTATTAAACCAATAATATAAGCAACACAAAGAGTTGTAAAAATTTTTTTCATCCTTGGAGAAATTTTTGGGTCTTTTCCCATAAAATATCGAATCACCCAAACGATTAAAAAGTTAGGAATTGTAAAGAGAAACCAAGAACCTCCTAGCATTCCTTCTAATTGTGTTGATACTCCTCCTTGTATTACTAATGAAATACCCAGAAAAAAACCTGAGACTACATAAATTTCTACAAAAATCAGGATTTTATTGCTCCACTTTTGCCATACAGTAAATGCCATAATTCCTATTGTTGCAATAACTGCTAAAATCTGCGGTTCTGACACAAGTATCAAATACCATACACCAAAAGGTCGAACAAAAACTGTCATTAAAATAGTTACTACTGCAATTATCGCTATAATAACACAAAATCCTAGAAAACCATCTAGCCAGCCTATTCCTGTAGAAACCGACGGTGTCGGAATGGAACCTCCACTCGAACCACTACCGCCTGAATACGGATTTTGTACATAAGAATCTGTTCCCCCCGAGCTAGGTGCTGAACCAGAGGAAGATGAACTTCCTGAATTTCCAGCTCGATATCTCTTTGCCCCTTCTACAGAATTTACCTGGCCTCTGTAAAGAGGACATTCATCATAACTATAATTTTTACAATACGCATAATATAAATCATCATTTGTATAATCTTGACATTTGGTACAATAATACTCTCCCCCAAAATGCGCATCATCTTTAAAGGAATAATACGGACATGCCATTTTTTTCTCCTCCTTTTATTGTATTTTTATTTCTTATTTTCCTTAATATATCAAGGAAAATTTTTTATTTTTTCTGCATATGATGCATGGCTCTTTTGCTAGTTTAATACAACTTCCTCCATCGCAGAGCCATCGACATCTCCAATCAAACTTGTCGTGTCATCTTCTAAAATATCCCAGTTCTTAATTCCACTTGAATACATACTACCGCATTGCTCTTGGTTCCCCTTATAATCACAGCGCCATAATTCGTAAGTATCTGAATAGTAATTTTGAGCATAATAAATATAATTTGGAGTAACATTATAAACCCAACCTTCAACCTGAGCGATCGTTTCCACTGTATTTCCATCCAATTTTCCAAAGAAACGCTGGTCGTCACTCGCATCTATAAGGTAAACTGTGCCATTTACTACAAAGATTTGGCTAGGATATATATCATCTGGAAGTTTTCCTATTTTTACTTTCTCAAATTTCTTTGTCTTGTCTAGCTGAATAATATCTGTCTCATCTACATAGTAAAAATAATGATTTGTCTCAAATCTCGCCCAATCTCCCTCTTCACCGTTTACCCATACTTGGTCCAGCGACCATAATAGCTCTGGCTCTCCTCCTGAGAGAGAGGCCTTATAACAGCCCGTATATCCATCCATTGTGCCTGCCGTATAGTATAAATTTTCTCCCTCAATATACATAGTCTGAACTATCCATATCACTCCATCCGCGTCTATTCTTAGATGTTCTTTTATATCCTCTCCCTCTAGATTCATGGATATAATTTTTTCTACAGGCTCATCTCCCGCATTTGTCGGATAAGCTATATAAATTCTTCCATCGTTCACCAAAAAAGCGTGGATACCACTACTATAAACCTCATACGAAAACAAATCAGATGCATTATATATCAAAGTTCTCTCATTGGAGTTTCCCTCTCTTTTATAGACGGCATTTTGTTCTAAATAATATATCGCTCCATCATAAGAATAAGAAAAGCTATTTACTTCTCCATTTCCCTTGCTTTCCACGGTCGCTGGTTTCATGATAATATTAGAAATCGCATAATATGCCCCAACTCCGATAACACAAAGTAAACCGATGATTACTATAATAGTTGTCTGTTTTTTTTGCTTTTGTTTTATTTTCTCGTAGTCAATTTTCGCTCCGCATCCCACACAAAAGATGGCTCCATTTGGATTTTGTTTTCCACAGTTTTCACATCTTGCCATTTTCTTCCTCCTCTAAATGAAAGCATTCGTTTCATATCATGTCTTATGCAAGTTTTATGTTAATTCTAAAATTTACAGCAAATTTTTAGAAATTATATTCCCTAAATCGGAAGCGAAACGGTGGATATCCCTGAGTACCGATAATCGCCTCTCCGACCTGTAAATTTGTGATATCGCTATCTTCCACTACAAATCCCTCTCGAATCTGCTCTGCTAAGCCTCTCGACTGTATCGTGGATAAATAGCTTTGTAGCTTGATATTTCGTCCATATAAATTTTTAATATAATCTCTTGACCTAGCGTCGTTCACTCTAAAAGAGATCGTTGTGGAGAATCCTGATAAAATACTTTGCGCTCTGTTTTCTCCATAGGCATCTGAAATTTGGTCAATATTTTGAATGCCAATCGCAAATTTTGCTCCTAAGCTTCGCCCAAAATTCACCCCATCATCGATATGCTCTAAATGTGGAACTAGCCGAAACTCATCTATCATAAAATACACATTTCCCTCATTTGAAGTACGACAAAGTGCTTCCTTAATTGCAAAATCAATTAAAATCTTATAAATCGGAGTTAACATATTTCCAATTCCTAAGTCATACTCGATAAAAATAACTTTAGCACCCTTTCTTCGGATCAGCTTCCGAACAGAGAGATTCCCCTTTTTCTTGAAATTTCCAATGAAAATCTCTCGAATAACCTGTTGAAGCTCTGCCATAATTCCTAATGTCTGACCTGAATTTTCATCTTGAATATAGGACTTCATTGCTCTCAAATCTGGATATAAGTCTAAGATTTTTTTCATCGATGACACGGAGGCACTGTCAAAGATTTGCCTTAAATCTTGATTATTTCTCACGGAAACAAACTTCTCTGAGCGTACAATATGTAAGAGAAGTGCGGCAAATAAATCTTTCGCAGCATTTGGAAAGAAAGGCTGACTTGACGAATGTATCTTCTCGTAAAATAGACTATTTGCTATCTCTAAAATATTTTCTTCTACACGGTCATCTACCATAATCTCCTCAAAAATATTCCAGTAATCTATCCCTTTCTCTCCACAGGCTCGATTGTCATTGCTAATTACAATATCTCCTGGTTCATAAAACTCTTTATAGAAATCACCCTTCGTGTCAAAAATAACCATGACATCTCTTTGTTGCATCTCCGAGCGAATATTTTTTATTAAAAAGCTAAATGCATTTGTTTTTCCTGTTCCAATCCCTCCTAAAAATAATAAATGTCTTGAAAGCATCTCTTCCCCAACTGGAATAAAGACGGCATCGCCCAATCGATTTGTCCCTGCAAACGCAAACTTTGCTCCTGTATTTTTATAGGTACATATATCGTATAATTTATCTCCAGCAAATACAGTCTCTTCGTAATTTCTGCTCATTTTTTCCCTCTTTTCTGTTTTTAATATCCGTATGAGTAAACTCTTTTTTGTTCTTCTTCCTCTTGTTTCCCAGAATCCATATTTTTATCGGTATCTCCCACTAAAAAATCCATATTTATCGTTTTTTCTTCTTTCTCTTGATTTTTTATGCTTTTCTGCTTCTCCTTTAATGGATTATCCTTCTGGATTTCTTCATTTTTTGTATTTTCTTTTAATAAATCATCCATCTGGAAGCTCTGATTTTGGGTATTCTCTTGTTTTTCTTCTAATAGGTCATCCATCTGAAAGCTTTGATTTTGGATATTCTTTTGCTCTTTTTCTAACAAATCATGCATCTGAAAGTTCTGATTTTGAGTATTCTTTTGTTTTTCTTCTAACAGGTCATCCATCTGGAAACCTTGGTTTTGGATGTTTTGGCTATTTTCCTGTTTTGGTTCTTCCGATAAAGTATCCATAGAAACTTCTTTTCTATTTTCTTGCTCTGGAATCCCACCCATCATTTCATTGTCTGTCGAGAGCATTGCCTCTTGATATTTCAAGGATTTTTGTTGATTTTGCAACCTTTTTAGCTCTTCGCTCATATTTTGATATTGCTCGTCGGATTGACTCGTATATGGACTTAGCTGTTTCTCTTGCACGTACTGCTGCATCTCTTGTATTTTTTCACTTACTGCCTTATCGCAACGTTCTTTTTGGGCTCTAATATCCGATAATATGGCCTCATTTTCCTGTTGCAAGTTTTTTAAATCTTTTTCTTTTTTTGTACCCCTCATGCTCTCATAGGCATTATGTTGAACTTGACTTTGCTCTTGAAGTTTTTCTATTGAAACATCTCTCGCTCTTTCTTGATAAGATTCTATGTCTTGCTCAAGTTGCTGACTTTTTTTCTCCATTTTATTTGGCTCTGAGTAAACCAAATTTTCCTTTAATTTCTCATATTCTTCCGAGGAAATATGACCGTTAGAATACGCTTTTTCCATTTTCTCCCACTCTAACTGCTCTTTGTCCTCTCTATAAGTCTCATTCAAATCATTTACATACTCAAAATGCTCTTTTCTCTCATCCAAGTACTCCGAAAAAGCGATATCGTCCTCAAATATTTCGCTCTGCCCTATCATATATTCAAGTGCTACGTTATTGCTCTCCATCTCATTTCCCTGCATATCGTAGGAATTTCCCTCGCTTGCATAATTATACTCAGCTCCGTTTTGATTTTTTGCAAGCTCAGTTTTCATAATATACATCGTATGTTCATCATATCCTTCTCCTGTCTCAATTGCATGTTCCTCATAATCATGTCTTCCCTCATGAATCACGGTATCTAATGCCTGATAAGAAGAAGTATCTAGATTGATATGTATCGATTTATCTCGATAATTATAAAAACCGTATTGATTTTCCTCGCCATCCATTGCTATAACCTGACAGGGAGTTCTACCTTCTTTTTGCGCCTGTATTGTCTCGATGGACTGTAAAGCATCAATCTTCTGTTTTTCTGATAAATTTTCCCAATTTTCAGAGCGAAAATTTTTTAATAATTCTTGTTCTGTATTTTCATATTTTTTATTTTCTTCTTGATAAGATGATATATTTTTCCAAGAAAAAATCATGCCATCACCTCTCGTCCATCATTTCTCGTCTTTTATGAGGCATAGAATCTTTCTCTTTACATAACTTCCTCTCAAAATTGAGAAGTAAAGTCATATTCTCCTGTCGTTCTACGTATTCTGCCAAAGAATCCATTGTCTCCAACGCCTCTTCAAACTCCCCTAATCTGCGGTTACTCTCTATATAAAGATAAGCCATTTCTATATCCATATGAGTTTCTAAGTATTTCCTCATACAAGAAACTGCTTTTTCTCGATATTTCTCACTCATTTCTTCTTGCTTTTCTTCCTCTAAGCACCAAGTTGCTCTTAAATAAGAAAGAGAGGCATATTTATATTTATAAGCTAACTCCTCTAAAAATCCCTTTGCTATCCAGCGTGCTGTCGCTCTATTTTGAAAATTATTTTTAAAGATATTTTGGTAAGCATTTTCTTTTATCATTTTTATTGTCTGCTCTTTTTTTTCTATTTTTCCAATATCTTTCGCACAATAATGGCATACTGGACATTCCATTACCTGATTCAAATTACACCAAACAAAGTCTTTTCCATCTAAATCCATATCTGAAGTAGAAAAACTCAATATTTTGTTTTGTATGGTCTCTGTTTTACAACAAGCGCAAATTCTTTTTTCTTTTATAATTCTCACAATTTTCCCTACTTCCTATTTTAAAATTCTCTTTTTCTATTCTCAAAGGTTGTTACAAAATATAAGAGTCCCAGAAAATATTCATCTGTTATAATTCATTTATTATATATATGAATATGATATCAGGGTCAAAAGGTCTAAAATCCGATGCAAGCTTGCTTGCAAGAGGATTTTTGAACTTGGGACCCGCCAAAAACAGGAATAAGTAGCCATTTTTCGGAGAAAAATGAGCGGATTATGAATGTTTTTGAGAATTGCGGGAGCACATTGTGCGGAGCAATTCGGTATCATAGGGGTCAAAAGACCTTTTGACCCCAACATCATGAATACCTGTATCATGATTCAAACTTCTTTTGTAACAACCTTCCAATTTTATTCGTTTTATTTCTTGCAAAACAAGAAAAAACAATCAAGCTATTTCTTCCATTTTTGAATTGCACGATCTCCTAATGTCTGTAAATCTAATACCATAGCTCCAATTTCATCTAACATTTTGTCAGTCTCAGATGTAGGAAGACCAGTTAATGTATAAAGAGCTGTATTTCCGCCCGTTAATCCTGCTGGACCGTTTCCCAATGAAATACTCTTACCAGATGCCTTGGAAGAATAAATCTCTAGTACAAAGCAACTCTGACTAGCATTAAATATCATATAGGCTCCTATAGCAAGAATTCCAAGTCCAACTAACATTGCAGTGCCTCCTATGTTTGCTCCTGTCATTAAAACAAGTAATCCAAAAACAGCTACGATAATACCTCTTATAATTTTTCCTTTATCTGTATTTTTTCCATAATAAGAATCGATACCAGATACTCCATCTAACCAACATTCTTGGTTAATTCTGCTACTACCTCCAACGCCATGAAAAATGACTCTCTTATTGGTAACTGTTAAAAATCCCTCGCAACTTGGACTTTTTAAAGATGTACAGTGATACGAGCGAACAACCTGCTCTCCTGAAGCGTATTCTGTTCTTTCCATAGCAACAGCTGATGGTTGCGAACCTCCTGAACTTCCTGGTTGTGGTGGTGTCCATTTTGGTTGTGGTGAACTTGGCGGTGGAGTTTGCTCTGGTTTTGGTTGTGGTGAAGCTTTATACTCCTGATTCTTTGTACCACAATTTTGGCAATAAGGCTCGTTATCTGGAATCATCTTGCCACAATTCATACAATAACTCATATTTTTTCTCCTTTCTCTTTTCATATTCTCTGCTTTTGCTATACCTCTTTACTATATACAATAAAAATTTTATTTTTTTCTACATCTGCAAAGAATAGTATAGATAAAAGAATCTTCCAAGATATCTCTTTTGAGTATCCTGGAAGATTACTAGAATAGATGATTTTGTTTTACTGTTATAATTTAATCGTTTTTTTCTCTTTTTTCAAGGCAGATGTAATAATTAATAAAAAAATTGTAATAATTGGTTACCTGAGCAGTCTTTTTTATATTATCTTATTAAATAAATCCCATAAAATGTCTTCATTTTATACTACATTTTTTAACACTACTTAGAGTAAGTGTTTCAAAAAAAGAAGTCTATGAAAAATACCACCAAAATGGCACCATCATAATAGCTTATTTCTTGAGGCACTTTTTATTTCTTTGCGTTAATCTGCATGATGTGGTATAAAAAAGTTGACAGCTTATTCCCAAGTATTTCATAATAAAAACAAAAGAATAAGAGAGTATTCAAAATGACCCATGAATACAAAGTACAGGCAGTAAAACTTGCCAAAGAAATCGGCGGCGCTAAGGCTGCTAAAGAATTTAGGAGGACTTTGGCTGGTACAGCGGCCTTTTGATAATGTTTTTTTCTTATCTATTTCCTCGTTCTTTTGTTTTAGTTCTTTTCGCTCTGACATCATCCTAACATCATACTACCTACTCTTTCGTTTTTTCTTTCTAAGATTCTAATATGGTTTTTTCTCTTTTTTTAATATCAACATCTCTTCGAGGATGTTTCCACTCGATAATACGCTCATTTTTGCTCTATTTCTAGTCCATCCAAAAACTACTCGATTTGTTTGTGAGTGATTTCTTGCACCTCTTCTTTTTTCGATGACCAACGAAATCGCATTTCATCTAATAGTTTTTTATGTGCGAGAATAAATCCATTTTTGTAATACCGTAATACCTTAATTGTGTCTTCCTTCTTGTCGCAGAATAGGAAAACATTTCCCTCCTCAAAGGGATCTAATTGAAACTTCATCATAACAAGAGCAGAAAGTCCTTTGCTTCCTCTTCAAAAATCGGTGGCTCCACAGGTAAGATAGATATGTTTTACTTTTGCTAAAAAATTCCTCATCATAACTGTTTCATCGTTTGCAAAAGACGAAGCAAAGTATCTTGATGAAAATCATCTAGCACATAGAGATTCATTCCTTGAAAATACAACATGGATCTATTATCCTGGAAAGAATGTTTTCCATTTTGTCCTCTTCTCTCCTCTACTACATATGACTAAAAATTATATCTCCAAATTTATCCACATAGCTGGACGTACTCCTATCGTCTTATGATTCACATTCCTACCATCTCTATAAATTCTGCCGTACTTATTAACACAAGCAGCAAATTTTGGATAAAAACCAGCTGAACGCAACCACCAAGAACCTGTCGTTTTTGCCTCGTCTTCTTTAAAATATTTTTCTACCTCTTCTATACTCAAACAAAACACTTTATCTTGGGTATCTTTTCCTCCTCTTGTTCGATATTCAAGATTTCCAATGTTTTTTACTTGTATAACTTCGATTTTCTTCTTTTCTTCTTCTAAAAAATTTTCTTGCAAAAATTTTCCGTTTAACCATGTACGCAAAGAACATTTTTCCCATGTGATATCTATAAGTTCTTCATGATATACTCTTCTTGCTACAATATCTTTCGCCAGTATAAAAGCTTTATTTCCTATTCTTTCTAATACAATCCATTCCTTCTTATCTTTTCCCAATCTTATTATTTCATTACTACTTCTCTTTTGAAGTTTGATAATACATTCTTTTATATACTCCTTATCTTTTAAAATATCTTCTGTATCCTCCTTTAATGCACGATTCCACCAATATAATATTTTTTCTATGTCTGTTTCTATGACTCCATCATAACCTAGTCTTCCTAATTCATACTGAGCCTTTATATTTCCCAATTTTGCGGCTCTTTCTAAAAATTCTATTGGGATATTTTTCCTATACATCTCATAAAAATTATCTTTATTTCCTTTTTGTTGTATATAGCCTTGTATATGTTCGCCTGATAAATATTGAATTGTTCGATATTTTTCATAATTTCTACTTTCATCAAATCCACATGTGCATTTCCAACTATCTTCATTTTCTTTCTGACATACTGGACATTTCCATTTCATCTTCTTACTCCTCCTCACTCTACGTATAAAATATTTTTAATTTGTTCTCTTCCTTTTATATAAATCGCTCTTTAAAAGTTTTTCCCTATTTTTGCTTTATTCATATGGGCTATATTATTCTGACAAAAAAATTCCATCTTGTATAGATTCTCTAACAGCAAAAACAGATAACTCTTTAATCTTTTTCCTAAATACATCTAAATTACATGTATGAACAACTGCCTGATTGTTTCCAACTATCTCCGTAAGCATTTTAACATCAGCACAATTTCCATAAGCAATTCCAATCTTAGTAGCTCTTTGAAACCATTTATTATTTTGTTGTATTCTAACTAACTCTTTTTCATAATCATCTGTAGCTGCTCCATCGGATACAAAAACGATAATAGGAATATAAACATCTTCTTCAGAATTAAAAAAAGCATTTCCAGACATTTTTAAATTTAATTGTACAAGTGCACTCCCTATATCAGTAAGTCCTACTGCTTCTAAATTTTTCCAACTAACTCTATATATGTTTTGAGGTTCACTGAAAAGCCATTTACAATTACTATTGAATTCCAAAACTGCAATTTTTAAATTCACACCAACTCTTTTTCTCATTTCCTCTCTTAATAAAACTATCGTTTCTTTCATAGCAAAATTTAATATAGTAATAGGTGCTCCCATCATACTTCCTGAAGTATCTAAAACAAAAAAAATATATACGTTTTTATTCTTGTTTTTACTCTTTATTTTTTTTAATTCTCTTTCCATTCTCTGTAATCTTTGAGATTGTTGCATGTATTTTTCACTAACTTGTTTTTCTTTTCTCAACAATATCTCAAATTCTTTCTTTACTTGTTCAAGTTCCTGTGATTTTCTAATATACTCTATTCCCAACTTATTCGTTAAAATATTTTCTTTATCCCTTTCCATAGCACAACGCCACCATTCAAATGCTACTTCTAAATTCTGCTCCAAAATCCCATCATAATAAAGCTTCCCCAGTTCATACTGTGCTTCCAGATTCCCTAATTCTGCTGCCTGCTGTAAACAAGTACTTAAAATATTTTTTTTATATATTTCATAGAAACTATCTTTATTTCCCTTTTGACTTATATAACTTTGTATGTTTTCTCTTGATAATACTTGTATTACTTTATACTTCTCATAGTTTTTACTTTCATCAAATCCACAATCACATTTCCACTTGTCTTGATTTTCTTTCCCACATACTGGACATATCCACTTCATTTTCCCACTTCCTATTCTTGTTCTAAAAGATAAATAATTCGTAAAATAAAAGCTAAAAATTAAAATTCCATTTTGGATACTTCCTTTTTCCTATATATGTAAATTATTATTTTTGCATCTTCCTCGGTGACTATAGCAAAATCTCTTTCCGTCTTCCCTATAATTATAATAATAGTTTTTTTATTTATTTTAATATTATTAGTACTCCAAATATTTCCTGCAACATCCACTCCCATGGATATATTAAACGCTGCTTGAATTTGCATGATATTTTTCCAATCTTCTACATTACACTCTCCATCTAAATTTAATCCAGAGCTAAATACAGCACCATCTTTTTGTAATGCCAAAGAATGATATTCTCCTGCTGCAATATCTACAATATCAGTCCAATTTTTTACCTCTTCTCCTTGATTATCCTCATTGCTTCCCTCAAATTTTACTGTATTATCTCCCATTAATGCCAATATATGATTATTTCCCAAAGCTATTTTTTTTACAGAAGACCATTTTTTAGCTTTCTCTACACCAAATTCATTTGTTCCACATATATATACTCTACCATTTTTATCTAAAGCAGCTGAATAATCCGTACACGCTGCAACTTGAACAATTTCTTTCCAATTTTCAACGTTGCATTGATTTAAATTATTTTTTCCAGTTGCCAAAACCCTGCCATCTTTATTTAATCCTAAAAGATGAAAATCTCCTGCTGCAAGCGCAATTATATTTTTCCATTCTTTAACAGATTGTCGCATTGCTTGATTTGAGCCTTCAAACGCAACCGTACCATCTTGTTTTACAAAAGCATAAAAATCTAGTCCAAATGTTCCACAAAATGCTGTATCTTGTTTTATTTTTCTTAAATATTGTTGTTTTCTTTCTCTTTTCTGATTCTCCTGCCATTCTTTTTGATAAGGCACTACCTTTTTCTCATACCATACTTCATATTGTTTTTCCGAGAAAAAAAATCTTTCTGGTCTTTTAAAACCACATTGTTTACAAACATCATCTTGCTCTGAAATACTATTTCCACATACAATACACTTCATAATATTTCTTCCTCTCTCTCTATAATTTACAAGCTAATTCTTCTTACTGAATACTTTACAAAAACTGAGAGAACTCCAAAATATCTACATCTTTTATATTCTCTCAGTTTATTTACCTTATTTCTTATTTTATATCTAAATATTAGACAAATATTTTTGATATTTTGGTGGTATATGTTCTATTCCATACTCTCGAATCTTAAAGTCTCCATCTTTTTTATTGACTGGATTCTTTGACCAAATAGTTCTCATTTTTTTCTCTAAGTTTTCTACCTCACGGGCATTTCCCCAACTTAATCCAGCATTCTTTTTCATATTTTCAAACATAGGTGCCAATTGTTTTTCTAGTTCTTCAGACACTTGAAAATTCCTTTCGCGACATATGAATTTAAAAATTTCAGCTAATTCCTTCTCAGTATAATCCTCCACTATAAAGATATTTTCATTAAATCGGCTTATAAATCCTGGATTTGAATTCAAAAAAATTCTCATTTCTCTCGGATACCCTGCAACAATAACTGCAAATTCTCCATTTCGATCTGTCATCGCTTCTAATATAGTATCTATTGCCTCTTGACCATAAGATCCAAAAGTATTTCCTACTTCGCCTTCTCTCATTAGAGTATACGCCTCGTCAATAAAAAGTACTCCTCCCATCGCCTCTTCAATTTTTCGTTTAGTTTTTATAGCAGTTTCTCCCGAATACTGACTTACCAGCTTATCTCTGGTAACTTTTACACAATGTCCTCGATTTAAAAGACCAATTTCCTTATATACTAATCCTATTAAATTTGCAATTTTAGTCTTTCCAGTTCCTGGATTTCCTTCTAATACTAGATGTAAATTTAAATCTTCTATTAAATCTTCCATACCCTCTTCTTGACTTTTAATTCCAAGCTCTAACAAATCTTCTAAATACTGTTTGATTTCTGAAAAACCAATTAAACTTCTAATCTGTTCCAAGGCGGTCTTATGATTTTCTGTTTTTTTTCTTTTTTCTTTTAAATAACGTCTCAACTCACTCGGTAAATGTTCTTCCGTAATAATTCGATGTACAACTTCATCTTCGCGCTGTTCTGTTATAGGATGTTTAAACCACTCATGTTGTATAGCTCGTAATAAATTCTCTACCTCTCTACCGTTTCCCCAAGATTTAGGATTTTGCTTAAATTTACGCTCTTTATAGTTAGCAAAAAAAGTATCTAATTTTTTATCCAAATCTGGTGAAATTTCCATATATGCTTCTTTACACTTCAGCAATAATATTTGATGTAATTCTTCTGGTGTATAGTCTTCTAAAGTAAATACTTTAAATCTGCTAAGAAGACCTTCATTACTTTGAAGAAACTCATCCATATCATTTGGATATCCGGCAGCAATAACTGCGAATTCTCCATTTCGATCTGTCATCGCCTCCACAATCTCATCTATGGCTTCTTTTCCAAAGTCAGAATCATTATTATGAGTATGACCTTTTGTAAGTGAATAAGCTTCGTCAATAAAAAGTACTCCATCCATAGCTTGCTCAATCACTCGTCTTGTTTTTGGTGCTGTTTGACCTTCGTACTCTGCCACTAAATTACTTCTTGTAACTTTAATTGTATGCCCCTTTGATAACAAACCACATTCTTTATAAACTTCTCCCACTAAATTTGCAATTGTTGTTTTTCCAGTTCCAGGGTTTCCTTTCAATACCCAATGTAATGTTTCTGGAACTAATTTTGCTCCCGTTCCATCTTCTTTTCTATATTGGGCAGAGTCCAATAATTTTTTCAGTTCCTTTTTTATTTCTGCATATCCAATCAAATCTTCTACTTTTTCCATTGCAGAACGAGTATCTTTTTCTGGAAGTTTTTCTTTTGTATATTTTACAAGTTCTATCGGTATATCCTCCCCCGTTAATTTCTTTTTTTCTCCCTCTGGTATATCGTTCTCGCCATATTTTTCTAACAAACGATTTGTACGAGCATCTAAAGATGCTGGTATGTATTTTGTTCTAATATAACGTCCATTTCCAAAATTTTTATCTTTTCCATGGATTCCCACATATCTTGTTAATGCCCTAAGAGAATATTCTTTATAATCATCATCTGGTTCATATCCATCTTCCTTTAGCTTAGATATTAAAATAGCTTGTAATTCCCTTCCTGTATAATTTTCAAACAAAATCACTTCACTAAATCTATCCTTAAAACCTGTATCATAGTCCAAAAAACGCTCCATATCTTCTTCATACCCAGCACAAATTACACAGACTTCTTCTCGATTATTCTCCATAAACGGAACTAAGTCTCTCATAATATGCCGTCCTTGTACTGTATCTAATAACTGATGTGCCTCATCAATAAATAAAACACCACCAATTGCTTTTTGTGCTAAGTCTAAAAAATTGTTTCCTTTTTTTATTTCATCTACCAATCGTCCAGCTGTATATTCTTCTAAATGACCACGTTTAAGCATACCATGATTACGCAAAATTCCACCCATATATCTTGCAACTGTCGTCTTTCCTGTTCCCGGATTTCCACTAAATATGTAATGACCTGGCTCATTTTTATCTTTCATAATCATTCGATTCCGAATTTTTTTAATTTGTTGCTTTACATATTTAAGTCCTATCAATGCATTCAAATTTTCTAAAGCTTTTCCTCTCATTTCTTCAATCGATGATAAATATTTTTGTTTATCGCTCGGAAAATGTCTTTCCTCTACAACACCATAATTTATATCAGCTATTTCTTTCTTTTCTCTTTTAGAATCATTTTTCCAATTTAAGCTTAAGTCATCTGCCAATTTTACGGCTTCTCTAGCATTTCCCCAGTTTTCTCCAGATAAATTTACCCAATTTTCACAAAACTCTTCCATTTTCTGTTGTAATTGTTCAGATAAAACTAATTTTTTCTTTTTTAAATATAAATTAAGAAGCTCTTGCATTTCTTTCGGCGTATAATCTTCTATATTAAGTTCTAATCGAAAGCGACTTTTTAAACCTTGATTGGCATTAAGGAACACATCCATTTCTCTCTTATAACCCGCAACTATCAAAATAAATTGTCCTTTAAACTCATCCATTGACTTGACTAAAGTATCAATAGCTTCTTGACCAAAATCTCCCCCTGACTGTTCTTCTCTCTTTAATGCATAAGCTTCATCAATAAATAGAACTCCACCTAATGCCTCTTCTACCTTCTGCCTTGTTTTAATTGCAGTTTGACCTACATATCCAGCAACCAAACCTTGACGATCTGTCTCAACAACATTTCCATTACTAAGATATCCCATCTCATAATAAAGTTGTCCTAATAATTTAGCTACTGTCGTTTTTCCTGTCCCTGGATTTCCAGTTAAAACAATATGCATTAGCTCACTATTTTCTGGCACTGGAAAATCTGGTCTTAGTCTAGAAGAGGTAAGATATTTTGTTTTTTCTTCCGAAGTAGAACTTTTGCTCTCAAATCGTTCAATTTCACTTTTTATTTTTTGTAGGCCAATTAACTGTTGTAATTGTTCTCTTCCAGTTAAATGTTTTTGAGTTCCAAATACTTTATAACAATTTTCTAACGTCAATTTTTCTCCGCTTTGAGCAAATTGTAATAATTTATGATAAAGCACTTTTATCCCTACTGGATATTCCTGGTCGTCTGTCATATATCTTCTCATTTCCAAAGCAATATCTTGGATATCACTCATTTTTATTTTAAGATTTACTCGTTTCTTATCTAGAATCAAATCTGATGAAAGACGAAAATAATTTAACATGTTTTTCAATTCTAATGCATTAGGAT
This sequence comes from Blautia sp., assembly GCA_030841965.1. GTDB lineage: Bacteria > Bacillota > Clostridia > Lachnospirales > Lachnospiraceae > JAUUSJ01. The sequence goes on along the minus strand of JAUUSJ010000013.1, from coordinate 22,099 downwards.
AACAAATATTAATGATATTACTAAACTTTACCAAATCCTCAAAGTTTCTTTGTTGGTCGATTTGTCTCATATCTAAAATACCTAATGTATTTTTATTAGAAAATATAAATATTAAAATATTTTGATTATCTGCTGGAAGATTATTATAAATATTTAAATTATGATGCCTAAAAGCTCCAATTCCTGTGATAAAATCATTTGCATCATTAAAAATAATTGCTGTTTTTATAGTTTTATCATTCATATAAGCATCAATTTGTCTAAATATAACTTCATCATTTTCCATTCCACTATGTAAATCTGTATCTAAATATTGTTTCATCAATATCTGCGATGCTTCTCCTTTAATTGTTTTTATAGTTTGAGTATCTACTTTTTCCTCTTCTATCTCTACCGCTTGCTTTTGAGCATTCTCTAAATTTATTTTTTCTGTATTCGTTCTTTTTGATTTCCACTTTCCCATTTTTAATCCAGTAACTTTTTCTCTGGATATTGTCGTCATCTGTTGTTGAGAATTATCTTGCTTCATTCTTCCATTTAACATAAGACTAAATGAATCATCATCATAACAATATAATTTCCAATTTGAATCATAAAAAATAACTCTTTCGTAACCATTTCTCTTCAATTCCTGAAAAAGTAACCATTCTAAATTAACTTTCATTCCACTATCGGTATAAAATTCATCTGATGTTATTCCCTGCACATAATAAAAACGTCCTACAGCTCGCTCCGCATTAAAATATGTAGTTGTCATTTCTTCCTCCTAAATCCTACAATCTGGCGGTTTCCCTTCCTTCCTCTACAGCAACTATATCCCCTACACTCGTGACCTTTTCTGCTGTACGTTCTCCATATTTTTCATAACAAGGTAGTCCCTTATCATCTAACATTCCCTGTCTTTGTAAGTCATCTACTACTGCCTCATTAATCTTCTCTCTTGTATCAGGATTATTATTATATGGATCAATGATGACCTCTAAATGATTGCTTACAATTCCATCTGGACCTGGTTCTGGTTTAATTACAACTACAGTTTTATCTTTTGTAATAGGATTTTCAAAAATCGCATGGTACTCATCATTATTCTCTTCCTTGAAAAAATTTCCATCGGATAAAGTCATATTATATCTTTTTCCCAAAATTTCACCAATTTCGTTTGCCATACGAAATCTTTCCACTGACATTGTAAAATTTGTATGTGCAGTATTCTCTATCTGAATCATTTCTTCTTGTCTAATTATTATTTCATCCAAAATCTGTTTTAATTCTTCTGTTGTCTTATTTTCTAAAGTATTTAATTTTGACACACGCAAGTTTTCAACATTTTTCTTAGCAATAGAAAATTGTCCTTTTGTCCAATAATCCAATCCCTCGCCACTTTCAATAAGGGTATCATATAACTCTATCTCATAACTTCTAGCTTCTCCTTCCTGAACCATTTCAAGCATCTGAATCTCTCTCTCTTTTATAGCATTAAACCAAAAATTCCATTCCAATTCTGCTTCCATTACATCTTCTCTTAAATCCATTATATTATAAAAAGCAGAACGCCCACCATCTGCTGCTGATGCAAAACGACCATTCTCTAAATCTTTTCTCGCTAAGTCAATATCTATATCTAGTCTATCAAGTATTTTGTGAGGAATGAGTTGAGGACGATACGAATCTACAAGTTGATTTCTCAATCTAATTGCTTGTTCTACCCAATATTTTGCCAATTGTTTCTCTCCATCTTTTTCCCTGCGAAGACTTTCAATTAAATTATTTACTTTAGCATCAACCACTTTAATATTTTGATTGACTTTAGCCACTTCAAAATCAATACGTTCATTTATTTCTTGTTTTTGCAGCTTTAAATTCTGATTCACTTGTCTTTCCAAATTGGACAAACCTGTTCTCATTTCTTCCCTAGTAGAAGTAATAGCTTCTTTTAATTTTCCATTTTCAATACGAAACTCTTGTTTTAATTCACTAATTTTCGCTGAATGTGTTTTCTCCATCTGACGCATTTTATCATTTTGAAGACGCTCTTTTTCTAACATTTCACGACCTAAAGCTTGAATTCTAGCATTGTTTTGCTCATTTTTTATTTTTTGTTCTCTCAAATTTTGCTCTTGTTTTTCCAAGTTTTTTTGCATTCTAACTCTTTCTGCATTCATTTGAATCTTCGTTTGACTCAACTGTTCTTCTAATTTTCTTCTTTGATTTGTATTTTGGTTAGCAGTATTATTAAGATATCGAACCTGTTCTCTCAACTGTCTAATTTGTCTTTGTTCTGGTGATTCCCAATTACTCATTTCTTTTTCCTCCCTTGTTCTTATACAATTATTTTTTTTACTCTATCTAATATTTCTTTTGATGGTATACCTACCATACGTGTCATATTCTCATGTACAAAGAACTCCACTCTCGCAGGCAAGGTACCATATGTCTTTGCTTCCTCTATATAGCGTTCAGTTAATACAATTACTTTTTGATTTGAAGACCCCCGAAGATTTCTTCCATCATTTTTATCATCCTCATAAACACCATCTATCAATAAATCACAAAGAGAAAGTAATTCATAAACTGATTTTTCTTTCATCTCTTTCAATTCTTCTAAGGTATTTCCTGTATAAATGATTACCCCCAAATCTCTTTTTTCTTTTATCCTTTTTATTAAATCTACTAAAGCCTCAGCCTGCAAAAACGGTTCTCCACCACTAATTGTAAGACCATCTTGAGTAAAATTTACTATCTCTTCTGCCAATCTTTCTGTTGTATCTTCATATCCTCCTTCCATATCCCAAGTTTCAGGTGATATACATCCCTTACATCTTCTGCGACATCCTTGAACCCAAAGAACATATCTCTTCCCTGGTCCCAAAGTAGTGACTTGACATTCTATTCCATGTAATCGAAGTTTCATTTTCTTCCTTTCTATTTTTTCCTTTGACGAGCTTTAATTTTCTCATACAAGGAAGTAGCATCTTTCATAATATTACTAAGCAATTTATTATAAATTTCAAGAGATTCTCTTCCTTGTTTTTTCACTTGTTCTAATCTTTCAATAAAACTTTTTTTATCAAAAAATCCTTCTTTTTCTATACTCTTTTCTAGTTTCTCATTTTCTACAAAATAACTTTTTAATTCTTGGTACTCTTCATTACTCTTCACTATCTCTTCTGATAATCTACTAACATTCTTCTCATATTCCTTATTACGCTTTTGTAACATTTCTACATCTTTTTTAAGTTCTTTCACTTTAGTTTCATTTGTAATGGAAGTAATTTCGTTTTGTGCTTTTTGCTCTTTTAGATTTTCAATTAAAGTATTAAAACTGTCTATATCTATATTTAGTTGATTTATTTCTTTATCTAATCGAATTTTCTCTTCTTTTTTTTCTCTTGCTGTTTTGCTCAATTCATTTTTTCTCGCCTCCATCTGAGCAAGCCTCTCTGGAGTAATTTCATCAATAATTTCTTTATATTTTTTAATAAGTTCTTGCAATTTTACATATTGTTTCTGTAAATCTTGTAATTCTTTCTCCCGTTTTAATACTTCCTCTTCCTGTTCACGAAGTTCTTTTTCTTTTTTTTCTAAATCATCAATAGAAACATTCAGTTTTCTGATTTCCTCCTTTTTTTCTTCAATTGCTTTTATATTTTCCTGAATTTTTTCAAGAATTCTAACAGCTGTATGTAAAAGGGAAGGACTATATTGATTATATATATTTTTAAAGCGGTCTATGCTACTCCCACATTTTAAAAATGCTTTTCTTACCTGAGATATATCAGATTGAATAAAAACATCTGGTTGCTTTTGTACATGCTCTAAAAGATAATCTATCATCAATAATATTGTTAATCCCACTTCTTCATTTCTAGAATGTTCCATAAAATCTAATTGTAAATTTAAAAAATCTCTAATTTCTCTAATATCCATTTTATTTTCTCCTTTTATTTTTCCACTATCCTTTGAATAGATAGCTTTTCTAACACTCTATTTAACGATGTCCTAGTCTCATTCCCATTTTTTCCTTTAATACATAACTCTGGAATCATATTAAAATCCACTCGAATCCCTACTTGATATCTTCTTTCTCTATCTTCTGGAAACACTTCTCTTATGCTATTATCTAATGCAAAAATTTTTCTATTATCTTCTTTTTCACCAATATACATTCGAAGACAAAAAAAATCTGCGCCATACATATTGGCTTCAACCCTTATTTGAGAATACACAGGTTTATCATATTTTTCTATTAATTCCCCTTTAGAAATCAAAGGAATATAACGATCATGTACTTGATGCTGTTCTTCTTCCAGCTCACCTACAATAATTCCTAATTCATAAGGAAAAACTGGATCAACAGATATTACTCCATCAGCTATCAATGCAGCTCCTTTTGCAATCGCTAATGCTCTATTGTCTTGAGACAACAACGTTGGAAATCTAATATCTTGTGCATCCATTCTAGAGCCAAACAACCTTCTTGTTAATTCTTCTACGCAGCAAAAATTACTAAATCCCCCAACCATAATAATTTTAGTTCTTTCCAGTTCAAATTCATTTGACTTCTTTATTTGATTAATTGCATCTTCTAAAACCCGCTTATTCACATTATCAAAAGCTTGTTTTAAATGTTTGCTATATACATTCTTACCTCCAATAAAATTTAAAGTCAAAATAGTATCTTCTTCTACTCCCTCTGGATACACAAAATAATCTTTCATTATCTCAGTACATATTTTAGAACGTGCAATCAATTTATTTTCAAACTCATTTTTTGCTATAATAAACTCACGCTCTTCTAAACTCAAATTATACTCTTGTTCAAGAATTTTAATAACTTCTTCATCAAAAGCACTTCCAGCACATCCTCCCTTTCCTTTGTCTTCTCCAAAACCGCAGCTATCCAAAACTCGAATCTTATTGCCATTCTTTACTTCGCAAAGTGTAACATCCAAGGTTCCTCCACCATAATCTATTACTATAATTTTACCGTCATAGGGTTTATGTTCAATATTTTCTTCAGGTTGTTGATATTGATACTTCCAACAAAAATATGCAGCAGCAGCTACTGGCTCACTCTGAAAACAAACATTTTCAATTCCTAATTCCTTATACAATGCCTGTATATTTTCTCTCGCCATAAAATTAGTATCTTCTCTATACCAAGCCTCTGGAATTGTCATTACTATTTTTTCATAAGTATGTCCTTCCTTTTGAAACTGTGATAAAAGATTCCCAATATAATCTTTAGTCACCTCATGAGGAGTTTTTTCTTTACTTGGAATCACTTTATCAAATGCACTTCCTAGTAATAGCTTAAAATTAGAATAAACATTTGCCTTTGAATTTCCCACATTTGACTTAGCTTCCTCCCCAATTTCTATTCCTCTTTTTCCATAGGCAATAAATGTTGGAATATAAGAATTGTCTCCAGCTTGCTTGCGAAAACAATCCAAACTTTTATTTTCTTTATTGTAATAACTAATAACACTATTAGTTGTACCAAAATCCAATCCTATATTCATGTTAAATCTCCCTTTTTCTTCAATATAACTTGTGCTTTTATACATACTTCTCCGTTTCGTTTAAACCCGTAACTTACTACATCTGCTATGTACATTTGATTTTTTAAATCTTCTTCCAAAACATAGAAATCATCATTTTCATCTTCTACTATCTCATGTATATCCTCATCATATATATCATTTTGAGTTGGAATATAATGCTCAAACCCCAAACGATTCAATGTTTTTAAAAACCGTCTCGAATAACGCTCTATTTTTGTTGCTTGAAGTCCCAATTCTTGTTCATCCGTCTTATTATAATAAAGTATCTTTTGTAAATCACAAAAATTACGTATTAACTCCTCATAATCATCACACTGAATTTTTCTTTCAGTATCCACTACTATATTTATTACATTTTTCATTTCTTTTTCTATTTCTTCTACTACTTTAGATTGATAATTAATAAATTCTCCCATTATTTGACTTGTATTTCTTTTAACCTCTCTGCTAACATCACGTAATGTATCACATAAATTATCTTCAAATATTTCTCTTCTCTTAATATCTTTTTTCACTTCTTCCAGATATTTATTGTTTTCTTTCTCTATTTCTTGATTTATTAATTCTTTTTTAAATTTTTTTAAGATTTTTTCTTTTTCTTCTTCTAGTTGTTCATTGAACCTTAAAATTTTTTCTTATTTTATTTTTTTAATTCTTCCTCATGTTCTCTTCACAGAAATCGGCAGATTATCATTCTCATAAATCATATTAAAAATTTTCTTTTTTCCTGTACAATCACGATATCCTATACCATACGTATGTGTTGCCTTTAACTGAACAAGCATAGGAACAGATTCCAAAATTCTTGCATATTCAGCTGCCCCATAGCTTACTGCATATTCTGGATCTACCAATTTTATATCATACTGATTTCCAAAATTTTTCTGCATTTCATTTATAATTTGAAGCATTCGAGAGCTTCCACCTACTAAAATAATATCTTTCACACTATATTGATTATGTTTTTTCAATAAATGTGAAACAGTTCTAATAGTTATTTTCCTTAAGTCTTCTGTAACAGAATCAAATTCTTGTCTTGTAACAGTAATTTCGTAATAATCTTTATACAATAAAATATCTCTTGTTACCTCATCTATCTCACTTAATTCTTCTTTTATATCTCTTGCTTCCATCAGCAATCTATCTCTATTTTCCCAAAGAAACTCTTCCTTTTTTCATCTGGATAATTTACTATCATTGGTTTCAATTTACTCTCTATTATTTCTAACAGTTTTTCATCCCAATTATTTCCTCCTATCCCTCTTCCATCCTGTCCAATCACTATATAAGGCATTTCTATATTTCCTGTAGATTGAACGAGTGCTATATCAAAAGTCCCTCCACCTAAATCATATACCAAAACACTTCTGCCAAACTCCTTAATAATTCCCAAATATTTAATTGCCGCTGCTACTGGTTCTGGAATTACTCTTTTTACTTTTACTTTGCATGCCGAAGGTAATTGTACATTCTCTGCGATATCATGAATCATTCTTTTTCGTAGTTCACTGAAACGAACTGGTACTGTAATAACAAGTTCAAGTATATCATCACTTATATGAAATTGATTTCTCAATGACATATCTGCACCAGATAATACATACTCAAAGATTTTTTGTACAATTTCTTTAGGCTCATAAATTCTATCATCCAACTCAAAAAAGGGTTCTTCTAATCTCTTTTTTATTGATTCTACAGCAAATTGTGGTTTTTTTATCCTTGCTTTTACAGCTTTGGAACCTACAAATGTATTCTTCTTATCATGATAAAATACCAAAGGAATTCTATAATTTTGTTTCTCCTCCTGTGGTTTTAAATTCATTATCCTATCTCCAGACCAAAAAGCTACTGAAGAAAAACAAGTTCCAAAATCAACTCCTATTACAGCCATACTTCTATCCTTTCTTCCCTTTAAAGTAAAATTATATTTTGCGATGCCTCATTAATCTTATCCTCTCCTATAATTACTTGCATCTCAAGTTCATTTACTCTTTTCACTCCTACACGCCATAGACCCTCTGTCTCTGGAATTTTTATCTGTAATACTTTCTCTTCAATTTCTAGATTAAATCTCTTTATTTTAATACTAATATTTATCTTATTTGTCTCTCCATCTTGCTCTTCTACACGAGCAAATTTTTCCTCATTCCATTTAATTTGATTTTCTACTAATTGATCTCCTGATGCTATTTTTATTTCCTCAATTGATTTCACTACCAGAGAGTCCTCTTTTATCTCATACTGATATACAACTAAAAATATATCAACTGATTTAAGATTCTTTTTTTTTAATTCCATAATTACTCGTTTTTGTGCTCTATCGCTGAGATTTCCTGAAATCAAAAAAGAAGGTGAACCACAAACAGGACATACACTTGCCCCTCTCTTTACTTTTTTATATCCACATATTTTGCACTCTAAATATTCCATTTTATCCTCACTATCCAACTATTTTTAGTCTATTGTTACCATTATTTTTTGTAAATCGTCATATTCAAATATATCCCCTATAGACGCAAGCTCAATTTTATTATCTTCATCATTAATTTTTCCTTCAAAAATATCATATTCTCGAATATGGATACTTAATATATGAGAAGCATTTAAAGAAAATCCAATTGCCGCCATTAAACATTGGTTAGTCAATAAATTTTGTAATTTCAATTGCATTCCTTTTCTGAGTGTTAAACGCACAGCTTTTCTCTCATCATGTGTTAAATTAATTAAAAAACTATCAATTCTGTTTTCTCCCAACATAATTATATACGGCTTTCCATCTACTTTACTAATAGGAAAGTACACAGCATCAAATTCAATATCTTGGCCATAGTAAAAAGCATAATAGTATTGAACTCCCAATTCGTCTTCTGTATAAATAGCAATAGAATATGGTGCTGTATTTCGAATTCCTATCTTCTTTTCTGCCAATAAGGCTGTTCCATATGCAATTGATTTTTCACACTCCTCTCGTTTTACTATAATATCTTTTTGTCTTCTATCTTCCTTTTTTAAATCAAATATGTCTGCTATCTGTTTTTGGACTAAATAAAAATTTCCAAACCCACCTACCACTGCCACTTTAAATTTATCATTCTCGTCATCCATATACCCAATTCCCATCTTTTCCATAGATGAAATAATTTTTTCTACTTTTTGTTTCAAAACTGGATAAATTACTCTATTATACACCTGCAATAAAGTTGCATAAGTAATTGTAATATCCTCCCCTCTATACTCCAAATCTGTAAACTCTTTTTTCCTCAAAACAGACATATCTTCACCATAGGTTACAAATACTTTTTTTATTTCAATGGTTCTATCTTGTAAATCACGCTCTAGCTCATCCACTACTTTATAGAACTTTCCATCTCTATTCACTTTCTCGCCCAATTTTAATATTTTATTTTCTATTAATGCTTCTCGAATTACCGTCTCCATATAGATAATTCCTGCATTTCCTATTTCACCCTCCGTATTTTCTCCAACTCCCTGCCGATCCAATATCTTAATTTCCACACCATTTCCACTTTGCTTTCTCATAACCTGACTCAATGTAATATCTAATGTTCCTCCGCCATAATCGATAAGTAATATGTTTCCATCAAAAGGTTTTCCTGTATTGCATTCATAGTTATACGCAAAAAACGCACTCGCTGCCGTTGGTTCACTAACAATTTGCACATTCTTTACAAAACTAAAATCATCACAAATTTGTTTTAAAATACTTCTTCCTGACATTTGTTCTAAACTTTCAAACCATATTTCAGGAACTCCTATTACCAACTCTTCAATCTCCATTTCATTCTGGTCTTGCAAAGTTTGCTCTAACAAATATTTTAAAAAAATTCTAGTAATTTTTAATGGCGTATTTTCAGAAGAAAAACCTCTTTGTTCCATTTTTTTCACATCTTTCTCAGATAAAAGCATTTTAAAGGCTTTAAATGTCTGAGATTGTTTCTTTCCTGCAACCCCTTTCGCAGCATTTGCAAAAAGATACTGTTCTTTATAATATGAAACAACAGATGGTATATATGGTGACGCTTCACTTAATGATAAAGATTCTAATTGATTTGTATTTTTTCTAAATTTAGAAACAATTGTATATGTACTTCCAAAATCTATCCCTATGTTCATTTTTTCTTTTCTCCTCTTATAAACTTAATATATTTACTCGTTCCAAAACTTCTTTATCATTATTATTCAACTTTAAACTACCAAAAAACAGTTTATTAATATTATTTATCACAACAACACAAAGAACCAAAAATAAAATCAGACTCAAAGCAAAGTAAATAAAAATTCTACTTAATATTGTATTTCTATTTCTATTTCTCGTATTTTTCTTTTAAAAATTAGCTATACTAAAAATCACTATTTTATTACTTTACTTTTTCTCTATTATTATAAACTATCTATAATTTTTATTTTTTCTGTATTTTCTTGTTCCAAATTCCCTCGTTTTGTTATACAACTTATATTTTTCGTCAATTTTAACTTTTTTTCTTCATTCTTTCAACCTACATGTAATAATTAATCACTAAAATGTAATAATTATTAAATTCCAACAGACACTCCCCTATTTAACACAAATATTCTTGCTCATTTTCACCCAAAATTTAAAAGGGCTATTAGAAGATAATGACGAATATCTGCTCATCTCACGACGAAAGTCGCAAGTATGAATCAATCATTCATCAACATCTTCTAATAGCCCTTTTTCTGTTAAATCTATCAAACTATCAAACTGCATCTAAAAAGAAATTCTCATCAATTAAACTAAGCCCATTTTCCCTGACATTTTTCCCCATCGAGAGAACAATATCTGCCTCCTCGATTTTTTCTACTCGAGTAGCGTTCTGTCCCTCTAAAAGATAGGTCAAATATTCTTCCACAGAAAACATATCATTGGGATTATCCTTCAATTTTCCTGAAGTCCAACTTCCTTCGTTTGGCTCTCCGATAAACTTTATGTAGTGATTTTGTACATCGATGTATCCATAGTAAAAGCTTCTGCCTTTTTGGCGTATTTCGTGGGTGATGAAGCAATTGGCTGGATGATAAAGTTTTGTCGTCTTTTTGGTATCTTGAACTGCCATAACTCCCACATAGCATTCTCTGACATCTTCAAAATTATATTTTCCAGAAAAAAGATCTATATTGGCATAGATTTCTCGTATTGGTGCTGACATATCTATATCGATATATTCTACTGCATTGCTATGCGTGATATCTCCTGAAAAGACTACACCTCTATCACGGAAACCATTATTCCATCCTATGTCTATCTCATCGCCATCTATGTCGAATCCTCCTGCATGTAAATCGATATCCACTCTGGAATCATCATTCCAATAGACAAAGAAACGAATTCTTTTGGCTTGTTCTGGTATTTTGTAGGCGATTCCACTTCTAGTATATCCACCATCTTTTGATTTATCATTTGTCTCAATGGTAGAATGAGCTAAATCATATTCCTCGAAATCAAAATAGATTTTTTTATTCTGAAGCTTTGTAGTGATATAACTAAGATGACATCTTAATGCCTCTTTTATAATTTCACGTTTTACAGGAGTATTATGAAACATCTTTATTTTTCGTTCGTAAGAGCTTAAAACTTGCTCTTTTTTCTCCTTTTCTTCTTTCTCTAAAAATAAGAGTTGTCTTTCTCGCCTTGATAGAAGTTTTTCATTTTTTCGTTGAATCTGCAAAATCCTTTCTTCTTTCAGTTTCTCGTTAAATTCAGATGCTGCGTCACGCTGTTCCTCAAAGTTTTTATGAATCTTAGCGATTTGCATCGGTATCTCATTTTCCATGGCTTTATACTTTTGCTCTATACAAAGAATTTTCTCGCAAAACTCTTCGTTTTCCTCCATCAAGCTTTTTCGTATGCTCTCTATCTCCTCTTTTAAAGAAGAGATTTTCTTCTTTACATGATCAAGCTTATGTTTCAATTTTTCAAGTTTTTCCTCTTCATTCCATGAGACATCCGATGTTTTATTACAAGACGATAAATACATACGATAGGAATCTAAAATCGCTTCCTTAGAAATTCCTTTTTTTCTAAGTTTTCCCATTTCTTGAAGCAATTTTTTTTGAATGCTCTCTAATTCTTGGATTTTCTTTTGATGCCTCATCGTATAAAAATGGACTTCATCCATGTAAGACTTTTCTACTTCTTTTATCTCCAAAGCTTTGGCACGCTCTAATTCTTCTTTTTGACAACTTTGAAGTTTTTCATTTCGTTCCTGCATCAGAAAATTAATTTTATCATATAAAATCCATTCCAAACGGTTTTTCTCACATAGACTCTCTCTTTCCCTTTGAGACTCCAAATTCTCCAAACTCCACCTTTCACGTTTTTGCTCATAAAGTTGTTGAATCTCATCTAATTCTCTCTGTCTATCTAAAGTATAATCTTCCACGCGAGAATCTCGAAATAAACGAAGCATTTTTACTAATGTCTGCGTATTTAAAGAGGCGGCATTTGCACAAAGTCTTTCGCTAATTTCTTCTTTGGAATATCCAAGATTTAAAAGCCAGTTTATCATTCTGACCATAATTCCTGGACGTTTTGCCACAAAATCGAGAGCTCCCTCTCTTTTTTCTTGAAGCATCTGCTTTGCATATCCTTCCCATGACTGCAACCTTCCATCTCGCAAATCATCTACGACTTTTTTATGTTCAACGCTGCGTGAGTATATATTATAATCCAGATGTTGCAAAATTAGTAAGTTTCTTTCTCTATTTTTCCTGGAAAGAATTAGATTTCCTCTAAAATCTGCTACTGGAAATTGCTCTAATAGACGTACCAATGTTTTTTTCTGAGAAGTACGGAAATGGTATTTTTGTTCCACCATCAATTCGTCAATGGCTTTTAATACATCTCCTGTATGTTGACAGATCGTAGAGAGTATGAGAATACATTCCTCTCTCTTTGTATGTGCAAATATATAGCGAATCAATAATTTCAAATTTTCCTTAAAAGGGATTTTAAGTTCCTGCAAAAATTCATGTGAAACCCGACCGATAACCTGAAATACAATTCTCTGCTCAGGAATTGTCATTCTCTCTCTTCTTCCTAAGATGGTAGAAAGAGCTATCTCATAGGCTCTCTCTTCTTCCTCTAATAATAATACTTTCTCGACTAATAAAATCTTATCACTCTCTGTTTTTGGCGTAGAAGTCACATCTGGGAGCCATCCCTTTTTTACTTTTCCACCTAAGAGACTTTCTAATCCATAAGTGGAAAAATAATGTATCGCCTGATGCAAACGAAACTCTGCCTCCGACAGCTCCATCACCTGCTCTGGGAAATCCGGATACATCGGCTCTGCATCTATATTTGGCACAAGTTCTTTTATAGAATCAAAAAATTTCTCTAGAGATGGACTAACAGCAAGCCTTACAATATCCACTGGATTTAATATAAATCCAATCGACTTTAGATTTTCATTCACAGTCATAGCCATAACCATTTTTTCATCTGTAATCTGCTCTGTATTTCCTTGTTGAAAAACTACCATACGCAGTTCGCTCAGAAAAAGCTTACGCAATCCAATATTCATCGTAAAATCCTCCCTCGCTCTTAAAAAAGGCAAGCCATCTGATGACGTACGCCCTTATATGTATATTCTTTATCTCTCCACATAAAAACATTAGAAGTATATCATCTGTTTCATATACATAGGCCCGCTTGCCTTATATTTATGATGTCAGGGTCAATAGACCTTTTGACCCCAACATCTATTTATCTGCCTAAAATAATTTTCTTATCTATTCTCTAGTTTTCATAGATGGTTGTCTATATCACACATCCATCTGCGGAGTGTCTTTTCTTTTATACTGAGAGATAGGAAACTCTACACTCCCTTCCTATCTTCCAGTGAACAGGCCGCGTCTTCGGCCACGCCTGCCCAGCCCCAAATGATAGGGCAATCCTTTTTACTTCTGGCAAACTAATATGGACTTTTCATTTCTCTATTTAATTGGTAAGGTACTTCTTAAGGGGTAGCCCCTTGCTTGATATTACAATATCATACCTTGACCTATATTGGTAGGAAAAAAAGTTGCGCACATATCATAATTTGCAATTGGCGATTTCTATTCTATATAATACACATAAGAATCTTTTCTCGGCGCCGCTTCTGGCTCTTCTCCGTCCACATATCCCAAAATGCAATGACCAATTCCCTCATAATCTCCCTCAATGCCGAGAGAGTGTAAAATTTCTTTTCCAATTGGAAGCTCAAATTCCTCTTTGGCTCTGTGAATCCAGCAGCTTCCAAGTCCCTTCTCGTGTGCTGCTAGCATTAGATTCCCCATCACAAGACTGCCGTCATAAATATAAGTTGGACGACTCTTATCCGCCAAAACAATTAGCACAACTGGCGCTCCGTAAAATGGATCCATTCCTGGTGCCCCCATAATTTCTGCATTTAACTTAGAAAGCTCATCTCTTAGCTTTTTATTTGTGACAGCAATGATAATCGGCGACTGTTTTCCCAGTCCTGTTGCAGCATAGGTTCCCGCTTTGATAATCTCATCTATCACTTCTCTTGGAACCATATCTGGTTTATATTTTCTAATACTCCTTCTTGTTATGATATTGTTTATTACTTCACTCATACTCTTTTTTCTCCTTTCAAAAATATCCTTTTTATCTCATTTCTAACTTTTGATTGACAAATTAACTTAGCTTTATTATATAGGCTCTTTGTGAATTTATCGTGTCCTCATAAAAAAATAGCGCCTAAAATTCTTTTTTAACTCTTGAATTTTAGACACTATTTTCACTTACTTTCTATTCCCTCTTAGATGACAAGAGAATTTCTTCTCATCATCCATTCACTAAACCAATCCACTGTCTCACAAGTTCCACGCTAATATTGACTGCTTTTGCAATAAAATCTTCTTGCATTCCCATACGATAGAGATTTAGAACAGTGTCTTTTTTTTCTTCCATTCTGCCTTCCTTTCTGCCCTCGTTCTTTCCTTCGTTCAAAATAGTCTTTGCCTCATATTCCAAAATCTTTCCACCCATTACATCTAACACCCCTTTCTTAACTTTATCATGCTTTTGAGCTATATTTTCAAGTACTTTATTACTCATTTCTATAATCGTCTTTCTTATATATGCGGTAATTTCACCATCTGCCGAAAGTTTATCAAGATAATTCATAATTTTTATGTACTCCTCTTTTAATTCTCTTAGCTTTTCTTCATCCTCATCATATATCACAAATTTCTTTTCATGTGTAAAAATGTAAAATGGAATCAAAAAAAGCAATTTTTTCTCAAATATTTGAACCAAAGAATACCTTTGAACCTTCGTAACAGGCACATCAAAATTTACTCTCCCTCCTGATGTTTCTATCTCTATCTCCATTTTATCTGGAGTATTTCTTGTACTTCTCAAAAATAATACAGCACAATGTGGAATCCTCACTTTGAGTTTATGTTTAATTAATTCCTTTTGCTCAATTGCAATCTGTGTGGCATACTCAAAAATACGTACTAGCATACTGCTGTCCGACGTACTTTGACATTCATATAGATACTGCTTTTCCTTCTCTCCAATTACAGTAAAACTACTATCTGTAATCTTTTTGTCAGCATTGCCATCCTGCTGGTCAAGAAAATGCTCATTTGGATGAAACACAATCTTTTCTCTTCCTGTATAATGCTCACCAAAGGCTTCATTGATAACAGGAAGAATCAACTCACTACAGTCATTTAATAATGTTCGAAATACATCATCATAAGGTGTACTGACAACTTGAAGGTTGCTGTTCTTGCTATTCTCCATCGAATCTACCTCCAGCCTCTATATAAATTCCATTCTTTTTAGTAATATTTTATCATAGGAATATAATAGAGTCAATGTGATTTTTGGAATTTTTTGTAAATTATTGTTTCTAATCTGCAAAATCTCCCTTGACATACTGCTTTTTCTTGCAAAGAACTATTTCAGGGCTAATTGGACATCCCCCTTTGCATTGTTCTCGATTTACACAATCTGGACAGGCTGTTCTAAAGTATTCACGGAAATTTTCAAACTCTTTGCTATTCCATGCCTCTAAAATTGTATGACTTCTAAGGTCAACCGCCCATCTCATTTTTTCATTATCGAAGCTACATGGCATCATCTTCATGTCAGAAGAAATATATGCTGACCATCGAGCACCCTCGCATGTGTCTAGGCTATCTATATCTACAACATTTAGATTATTTATCAAAGCAGGCACTGTACATGAATCGAATCCAATCTTATACTTAGTTTTTCCCAAGGTTACCAAATGAATCAATTTTTGAAAATCTTTATTTTCCATAGTAATCATACTTTTCCTTCTACCTAACCCAACTGGTTTATGCAAAAGAAAAACGATTGCATTAATTCCTTCTGGAAAAGTACAAGATTCTAAGCGCTCCACCGCTTCTTTGATACTATTCCTAGATAGAACATAATGTATATTTGTCTTAACTCCTTCTTTAAGTAACAAATTTATCGCATTCTGTGTATACTCACTTCGATACCAACTCACTGCAACCGCTCCACAGTACTTACTGCAAAGCTTTGAAATCTCCCGTGTCAGACCCAAACCAGAAGTTGTAAAATTAGGTGTGATTCCTGTCTGCTGACAAATTTCGAGAATCTCTTTAAAACTTTCATGTTGGTCTGGATCACCACGACCACCTAGAGCAAACTGATATGTTTGTCTCTTGCATTGTTTGGCTATACTCTCGAAATCTTCCAATGTCATATTTGCATTTCTCTTACGTAAGCCATCTTGATAACATTCAATCCCTGCCTGTAAGCATAGACCTTTTTGTCCATGCTTACAATGCCCCATAATTCCAATATCCAATAATTCGGGAAACGACGCCATAAATGGATCGATACCTATATCTTTTCCATCCTTTATAATCCCTGTCCGAATATATCTTCCTTTCTTTTCATCAAAACATGATATGAAATCTTTTTCCCTTCTTATCCTCATATCAATCTTCTATTCCTTTCGTCTTTTACAGGCATAAATAGTAATAAAAACTTATTTTCCACACTAATCTCCTTAATAACTGAGATCACCGTCAATTACTTCAAACTCATTTCCTCCATATTTTTCCATTTGGTTCCATAGATCTTCAAGTAAATCCGCACAACTATTCCTACACTCAAAATTAACCCAACCGCCATAAATCGTTTTTCCTTCTTTCAACGCCTTACGAACTCGCTCCATTTCGTCTTCAAGATAAATATATCCCTCATCAAAAAATTCCTCTATGTCCTCTTCTGTACTGTCTGGAGTGAGCATCCTTATCCTTTCTCCTAGCATTTCTTGTAAAACAAAGTTAATAATGCAATCTTTAAGTTCGTTTGAAAGCTCTCCTTTCCTTGCAAGAACAAAACTACTACTACTTGAATTTGTCACAAAATCTGTTCTTATCTTCATGATTTTATCCTCCAACTTTAATATTTTGTATATTAAAATTATAACTGTTCTATTAGGATTTGTCATTGAATTCAAAATTCAAAAAGATAGTGTTAGTTAAATCCATTCATATGTATCAATCGTTTTTTACTCATACTGTCAGCGTCACTCACCCCACCAATTTACCCTGCAATTTCTCATAATATATTATTAAGTGTAATGCATTCCGCTTATTTGAAATATATTGTGGAATTTCTTTTCTATTTCCCACCAATATATCATCTATTTTTACACGAAAAAGCCAACTTAACGCATACAAATTATCAATGCTTGGGATATTTACTCCCTCCATCCATCGATATACTGTTTGAACACATGTTAAACCTAAATATTTTTGAATATCCACTGGTTTTAAATTATTTTTTTCCATAAAGTATTTTAGCCGTTTTCCAGTTCTTTTTTTGCAAAGCACTGGAATATCTAAAGAATTAAAATCTTTATTCACCATATTTTTTCTCCTCTTGCTTCTTATTCACTTATCGCTGTTTATGTTATCAGATATATCATGCATTTTTATAAAATAAATAATAGAGGAACGATTAGATTGACAGCATATATACTTTTCATCTAATCGTCCCTCTTCAATCTCTATTCATATTTACTCAAAAACTCCACGTTTTCCATCTCATAATCGTTTAGCACATCATCATCAAAATCGCTTGGTGAGATTCTTCCGTCGTACCAAGGCTTTGAATCAAAATAGCTCTGTATCTTGGAATTATTGAATTTTCTTCCATGTCTCGCATAGATTTCATTTTTCGCTAACTTAATCTCCCAGGCAGATAGGTTTCTGATATCGCTCTTGGTCAAATATCTGTCATCGCTATTATAGAAGAAATAAGAATCATATCCTGAAACCGTCTTGCTTGAAGATTCGTATTTCTTTAAGAACTGTACATTTTTTACTTCGTATTTATTTAATACGTTTTCATTGAAATCTTCTGGCTCGATTCTTCCTCTATACCAAGATTTAGAATCAAAATAGTCCTGGATGTCTGAGTTATTAAATAATCTGCCGTGCTTTGCATAAATTTCGTTTTTCGCTAACTTAATCTCCCAGGCAGATAAATATGCGATATCATCTTCCGTGAGATATCTCCAATCACTGTCTGGACAGAAATAAAAATCATCTTCCTCTGTGTACACGATTCTCCAAGTAATCTCTTTTACTCTTGTCGCTGCCTCTACGTTTGCTGGCATGATACTACATACAAAAGTCAATGCCATAGCTGTAGCTATTACTTTTCTCATTATCTTCATAATAACCTCCTCCTTATAAAGCTTTGTTTATTCGTTGCTCGCTTATTGACTTTATTATATGTATTTTTTGTGAACTCGTCAATTTTTAGGTTTATTCATATTTCCCTTTTTCCCAAAAAATAATAGAATTTTTCCCGCTTTAAATCCTTAGATACTGTATCAAAATAAGACTTAGCAATACTATTTCTTTCGTATTGACCAAGCAACTGTAGCTAAAACAAGAAGCTCGCTAACTTATTACTGAGTGGTTCACATTATCTCATATACCCTCTGAAACTCATTTTTTTCCACAAAATTATAGTCGATATCTACTATCTCTCCATTCTCATCTCTATCAATATTATAAAAAAGAACAACTGCATCTCTCGCCGCAGATAGATTACTTCCCCATAAAAAGGCAGTATAATATCTCTCATCACTTTTTGGGTCTATTATCAACCCCTTTTTCTCCACTAAAAAATTGATTTCCTCTGTCATCCCGTCTTCTTTTATATAGTACCCAACTGGTTTTGCCTTTTGGATATATTCATTTTTCTCCTCATCTACCATTTGATGATTTTCTAAGAAAAACTCCCGACTATTTGGATAAGGATTACCAGAGGAATCTAGCTTGAAAAAATCTCCCTTCTTTGCCATCTCTCCCTGTCCATTTATCGCCTCCTGGGAAAATATTTCATATATCCCATCTTCTTTTTTTATCATTTTCCCTTCCTCTATCAGTTTTTTCTCCACCGCAGTTTCTCTGCCAAGTTCGTAAGCCTTTACCATTTTCCCCTCTTTTTTTATCGCCATTCTCAATTTTCTCTTCTCCTTCCTTCTGAACGAAACCTTTCTTCTAAATAAAATGAAATATTCCAGCAAAAGTTTTGCTATCGAATATAAACCAAATATATCTTCTATGGCTAAAATTATAAATATTCTCGTCTAACTTATAAACGCAATATCTAGTACAGCCCTCACCATTTTTTCATCTGCCAATTTAAAATCTCGGTCCAAAAAATAATCTAAAACTGGAGCTATTTCTTGCCTTAATTGTTCTATATATTTTCTGATATTTTCGCTTATCTCAGCGCTTTTTTGCAATTTTTTCATACTATATTGTATCGTTTTTCTCCTATCAAAATCACATTTTATCTCCCCTGCTTTAATAAGATGGATACATTCTTGTACTCCCTCCATTATCTCCTCTATATCCAAAAGATATCCATTATATTGACCTGATTTTTCATCCGCTTTGCCCGCCTCTATCATTTTATGGAATATATCCGCAATTTTTCCCTCTCTCTCCAACACAATATCTCGGATTGCGCTCCACACTTCATAGCTACATTTATCGAGGGGGTCTAGCTCTAAACTGTCAATCCTATCTTCTATCTCCATCCAGTTTGTATATTCAGTGAGCTTTTTTTCCATCCTCGAGGCTCGAATACATGGATGCCCGATATGCAAAGCATCTCCCGTTTTGTTTTTCCAGTCATTTCCATTTTTATAGGCGTACTCTTTTATCTGCTCCAAATTTCTGACAGAGACGGCTCCATGTGTAACCATATATGCAACCCACGAGCGGTGTTCTAACCAAGAAAGTTTGGAAAAGACAGTTTCATCTTTTCCCGTTATCATGGACTCAAACTCTCTCATATTGCTCCATGTCTTATCATAAATTCCGATAGACGCTAATTTATATAGACTATGTACTGCCGTTCTCTCACTCGATTCCATACTGTACACGTCCTGATATAATTGCTTTGCGAGTATTTTCTCCCTATTTTTTGATATTTCATACTCTCCCAAATAATATTCATGTACTTTCAATGCCATTTTAAAAACTTTTTCTTTGTATATATTTTCATGGTAGGTGTCTGAGAGATTATAGGCACTAATCGGATATAGGGTAATATCATCATCATACTTTTTTTCCGTCTCTTCATTGACAAAATGAGAGGAAAAATTAGATTCCCTCTCCATATTAATAAAATGAGCCAAAAAATCATCTCTCTCTTTTATATTAGCAGAATTAGAGGAAAAATCATACTGCAAATATCCGATAAAATATTCTTCTTCTCTTTGTTTTTTTGCAATAGTTTTCGCTAGACTTTCTGTCAGCTTATTATTCTTTTCTTCCTCTTCTTCAAGCAGGACAAAATATCTGCATCCTTGCTCGATTAGTCGATTTATCTTTTTTTGTTCTTCTCTTATATCTTGATATTGTATGCAATCGATATAGGCAAATGGTTCATCACTGAGGAATGAATCTATATCGCTATGAACAGATTCCCCATTTTGGCTCCACGCAACTATATTTTTTAGCTCTGGATTTTCTCTCGTGAATTGTCGCCAAAACTTTTTCGTATCTTCTGCCACCAAATGAATCTTTAGCTTACTGTCTAACATCTGTCCGATAGAAATGACATTTTGTAACATTGCTTTTCTCATCGAAGAATGACTTCCCACAATTGTAATATCCAAAATTTGGAGTTTTTTCTTTTCTAGCGGAAGATGATTGCTTCTGCACTGCTCGTCAAATCCAGTATCTTCCCCTTCCGACGAATATAGGTAAAGGGGATGTTTTTCCAACAGGTTATAAGTCGCAAATGCGGCGTTTGCCTTTTCCATCTGTCTTCTTGGAATATATAAATTAGAGGTCAAAATCTCATACGCCTCATTTAAATCTTCCAATAATTTTTGCGCAGATGAATATTGATGTAATGGTCTTTGACTCAACGCCTTTCTTAAAATCTTTGCTATTTTTTTCAGCGCTTCTCTTTCCTTCAAGTCTATATCCGTATTTATCGTATCGGCTATATATTCCTCTTTTAATATTTGTTCTATCTTCTTATAGTCATCCTTTTTGGGGATTCGACCGAATAAAAGCTCGAATAAATATACTCCTATGCTATAAGTATTTATCTTTGGAGTCAAATAAATTCTCCTCTTATCCCTAAACTGATACGGCTCCGTACGGCAGATTTGGATAAACTGTCTTAGCTGCGGTGCGACGTAAACTTCGGAGTAGCGAATATCTTGATACTGTATCTGTTCCATATTTTCATAGGATAATACGCTATCGATATCCATTAAGTAGACAATTTTATTTCTCTTTGTCGCCTCCACCCACAGTAAATTTTCTGGCTTAAAGTCAATCATAATATAGCCACTATCATGAAGCATGGAGATTGTATCTGTCACACATATCACAGCCAATAATTTTTCTCTCAAACTAGAAAAGACAACTTTCTCCATCGATTTTCCAAGGTGAATATCTGACACCAAATAATAGCTATCCCCATATGCCCCATAAAAATATGGCTTTACTAAGATTTCCATCATATTCGATTTCGACAGCTTTTTTTGCATCTCAAATCCAGCCTCAAACTGTCTAAGTCTCATCTTATATTCGGAATCTTTCTTCGTCTTATCTGAGACAACTAATCTCTCTCCCTCTCTTTTTATATCAAACTTATCCTCTAAATTGGATGCGGGATAAAATTCCTTTACAATAACCTCATTATCTACAATAATGCCTCTCGTATCTTCCATATGTCCCTCATATACAAGACATGTACTTCCTTTGGCATCTTCATCGCTTCTATCAATGCATATCGTCATATCTCCAATTTTGATTTTATTTCCTGACTGTAAACGTTTTCTCATTTCTTTCACAATACTATTTTTTCACCGAGGATATCCCTTCCTCTATAATATTATTCTTCTCCTTTCCGTTTTATTTTTTGATAGGCGTTTGCGAAACGCCAGAACCCGCATAAATACGGGATTCTTTTTGTCAAA
>JAUUSJ010000234.1 GCA_030841965.1 Blautia sp. | reverse complement strand
GCGGCAAAGCTAAGTATATCGAAAAACCGCTCCACTCTCTATCGTTTTTCGAGAACATATCTCTTGCCTCTCTTGGCTGTATGCTGGCAAATACAGTTTTTCGTATTTATCAAACAACGGTGGGTGAACCAAGAAACTCAGTAACTTGTTGCTGAGTCGTTTATTTTTCTAATAAGCTTTTTATATTTAACATTCCCCAACCTTGTTGATTTTTCGGGATTCCCAAATCAACGGCTGATTCATATAATTTCATTTTTACTTCCTTGTTTGTATAGTTTGGATGCTTTTCTAGTAAGAGAGCTATAGCTCCGCTCACCATTGGTGTCGCCATCGATGTGCCACTTTTTTTGGTATAGCCTGATTTTTCATTTAAGCAAGATAATATTTTCCCACCTGGAGCTACAATTTCAGGCTTGCAAATGCAAGATAGAGTCGGGCCTCTCCCTGAATATTGCTTTCCATCCTCCTCATCCATCGCCCCAACTGTAATCACCTTTCTGCTGACTCCCGGAATTGTTACGGAGCCCTCCTTGGGTCCATTATTTCCCGCCGCCACAACGACAACCAATCCTGCATCCCAGACCTGTTCTATTTTCTGAATCAATAGATTTTCTTCCTGTAATGGGTTTTTCGCGGGCTTCCCAACAGAGACATTAATAATACGCAGATTATAGCGCTCTCTATTATATAAAATCCAATCCAATGCTCTCAAGACATTTTTTATCTTTCCATTTCCTCGACTATCCAATACCTTCAACGCTATAATATTCGCCTTTGGAGCAATTCCTATATATCCCCCATCTCTCATTCGTCCATTAGAGCCAATAATTCCTGCCACATGAGTCCCATGCCCATAATCATCATATAATACTTTTCTTCCTCTCACAAAATCTCCAAATCCTATAATTCGATTTCCGCCTCTTGTGAAATCTTCATGGGGATAAATTCCTGTATCTAAGATTGCCACTCCCACTCCTGTTCCATAAATCTGTCTGTCATGCGCATAATCAAGCTGTATCCACTTTCTTGAACAGTCCTCCCCGTATCTCATCTTTGCTCCTCCAGTCACTCGCCCCTTTTTTATAGTATATGCCGTTACGATAAGATATGTCCAACGCATAAACTACTCGGCAACAAGTTACCAAAAATTTCTGCCTCAAATTCTTAAAATTTCTCAATAATTTTTTCTATTTTTTTACAATTTATCTTGATTTTTCCTTTTACTTGTGGTAAGATAAATACATCAGTTAGATTTCATATAAGACTACAGCCAGCCGCTGTGAGATATCAATTCCATATTTATCTTATTTTGTCAGAGGAAAGAGAATTTCTTTCTAGAAGCAATCCCCTAATTTTAGACATAGGGAATGTCAGATTTCATACTTTCTCCAACATAATTAGATTCTGTATATTTTCATTCATTCCATCCTACATGATTTCATTTTATCTGTATTCTCGCTAGACAGAGTACCAATTTAGATTTATTATCACTTACTGAAAATTACAGAAAAAAATAAGCCCCCTTCCTCGGAGGCTTATCCAACTCGACAACTACGAGTCTAAAGAAATTCTCTTTCTTCTGACAAGATAAGATATTTTGGCGTTTCCCCTCACACGCCCCATTAACCTTTCAACTTCTACACCCCTATCATACTACAAAGAGCTGCCACAGCCTTTTTCTCTAAAATACAAGTATAATGCTCCTCACAGTAACTTTTTTGGAATAATTTATCCGACACAAAGCTAGAAAAATCCATCGCAAGCTCACAACAGATATCGAATTTCTTCATACTAAGTCTTCCCTTCTCCAAAACTAAGTAATAAAGATTCTCCACCTCATTCTTATACAAACTACTCTTTATATTTTTCTCTAACTTCGATAAACTACAAAACTCCTCCAAGTTCTCCATAGAGGTAAACTCATAAATACGCATTTTCGTCGCATTATTTTGCCTCTTTCTCGAAC
Organism: Blautia sp.; assembly: GCA_030841965.1. GTDB lineage: Bacteria > Bacillota > Clostridia > Lachnospirales > Lachnospiraceae > JAUUSJ01. Next base: position 2,620 of record JAUUSJ010000234.1, on the reverse strand, counting down.
CATTTTTCTTACTTACGCTCTTCTCCTTTTTATCGAGATTCTCCATCTCCTCCAACATTCCCTGCAAAATATGTTCAATATCCTGTGGAGGCAAATATTCCGTCTCTTCTTCTATCTGCTCCATTGTATGTTTTAAGTGGTCGACAAGTCCCTTTGCCCCGTCTTCTGAACTGTCTGAGAATGTAATAGCAAGACCGTTTTTAGGAAGTGGCATAATCTGCAGAGAAAACAAATCCCCATTCGTCTCAAAACCAACCTCTTCCTTGGCTTTTTGTATTAAAACATCCATAAAATCATGGACTTTATTCTTATCTCGAAAAAAATCTTCTAGGACAATATCATTCTCCAACATATCTTCTTCCGATAAGATACAACTAATTGTATTTTCGTCTATTTTACGAAATTTCATCCAATCACCTCAATTTATCCTTTATTCTTTAGCAAAAACGATATACCGTTTTGGAATAATAATGCTCTCCCGCCTTCACGATTGGGGATGAGAAATTTTCTGTATTCACTGCATTTGGGAAAAATTGTGATTCTGCCGCAATTGCACTTCCTCTCTTATATAAGATGCCATTTTTTCCAACTGTGTCTAAGAAATTTCCTGAATAAATCTGAATTCCTGGAGTGTCGGTAAAAATTTCCATCTTTCTCTTTCCTGGTACTTCCAGATATCCAATTTTTTCAAAACTTCTCTCTTCTTTATCTAGGACAAAATTATGGTCATATCCTCCAGCAAAAACTAATTGGTCGAAATTCTCCTCAATTCTAGCTCCCACCTTCGTTGGCTCTCTAAAATCAAATGGCGTTCCCTCCACAGAAGCTATCTCTCCTGTCGGAAGAGATGTCACTGGAGCAATTGGAGTATATTTTTCTGCCTTTAACCATAAAATATGGTCTCGAATATCTCCCTCTCCCTGACCTTTTAAGTTAAAATAGGAATGATTTGTAAAATTCATAATCGTATCTTTATCTGATATGCCGTTATACTCAATTTTTATTTCATTGTCTTCTGTCACAGTATATGTCACCGAGAAAAAAGCTGTTCCTGGCAATCCCTGGTCTTTGTCTTGACTGCTTATTCCAAGCTTAATTTTATTATCTTCTAATTCCATAACAGCCCAGACACGAAAACTATATCCGTCTTTTCCTCCGTGAAGATTATTTTTGTCTTCATTTTGATCTAACTGATAGACAGTACCATCTATCTTTGCTATTCCATCACCAATTCGATTGCAATTTCTTCCCACTGTAGCTCCTATATAGGCAGACCCACTCTCATATCCTGTCACATCATCATATCCTAAGACAATATCAGCCATATTGCCATCCCTATCTGGTACCCAGAGAGAAACTAAAGTAGCTCCATAATTCGTCACGGCTGCTCTTATTCCGTTTTTATTCTCAATTAGGTATAAAAATACCTGCTGTCCATCCTTTGTCTTTCCAAATTCTTTCTTTACTGCCATTTTATGTATCTTCCTCCTATTTAAACTACTCCGTATGTAAAGGGGAATGTAATCTTTTGTATCTTTGTCTTTGCAGGTATTTTGCATTCCCCTTATTCTTAATTCTTTTGTATTTTAAAATACTTTATCTTTTGTGTCTTTATCTTTTGTACTTTCCACTCGAGCTAATTCTAGTATGTCACATATCATTTTTCCTATTCATCTTCCCGCAAACTATTTTAACATAAATGAAAATAGTTTGAAAGACTAATATTCCAACCGCTAAAGTACAACCTGTTCTTAATTACACAAACTTCCAAATATCCTCGAAAACATATAAGACCAATTTGCTTTATTAAGACTTAGACTTTCCCTATCCATCACTCTAATAAGCGAATCAACGATAGTATGAGGCTCGTATCAAAACCTATCTATATTATAACAGATAGACTGAAAAATTCAACATTTTTGTGCTATCCATCCCACACCTGAAAGAGCAAGCTTTATGCATATTACTATAAAACGAAAAAAACTTTATCTTTTATAAAAAAAATAAGTGAGAGTATCTTTCCTACTTAAGACACTCTCACTTTATACTATTTCATCCAATGGACTAACCTTCCTTCTATATGAATTTGGATTTCTATTTCTATCTTTTATGAATCTCGCTTTAAATTTTATCTTATACAATTCTTTTCTTAAGTTGACGTTCCCCTCTACCTAGACGACTTGGTGGGGATGATACGCCCTGAGGGATAAATCTGGAGAATCATATATTCCTATACTCTTACTTTCCCAACGGTCCATACCTCTCATTTCTTAAATTTAATTTCGATTTTCACTTATGTTTTTGGTGGTCTATACCTTCCTTTGCTTAAATTTTCTTCCGTTTTTTAACTTACGCTTTTGGTGGTCTGTACCTTCCTTTGCTTAAATTCTTTTCCGTTTTTTAACTTATGCTTTTGGTGGTCCGTACCTTCCTTTGCTTAAATTTTTTCCGTTTTTTAACTTACGCCTTTGGTGGTCTGTACCTTCCTTTGCTTAAATTTTTTTCCGTTTTTTTAACTTATGCTTTTGGTGGTCTGTACCTTCCTTTGCTTAAATTCTTTTCCGTTTTTTTAACTTACGCCTTTGGTGGTCTGTACCTTCCTTTGCTTAAATTTTTTTCC
>JAUUSJ010000012.1 GCA_030841965.1 Blautia sp. | reverse complement strand
CTAGAGCATACGGTTCATACCCGTAGTGTCGAGAGTTCAAATCTCCCTTCCGCTACTTAAGGCTATCGCGAAGGTGATAGCCTTTTCTTTTTTACAAAAATCCCAGATGGCAGCAAGAGGAAGAAAATCTTGTATATGGATAACCTATTGGTTTGTGATAAAAATAATCAGAGTAGATACTTGACAAGAGAGAGAAAATAGAGAATGATAAAAAATAAATATTTTTTAAAATAGAAAAAACAATCGAAAATTAATTTTGGAGAAAAAGGAGAGAGAAAATGAGAGTTGGAATGGGATATGATGTGCATAAATTAGTAGAAGATAGAAAATTAATCTTGGGAGGCGTTGAGATTCCGTATGAGAGAGGGCTTTTGGGACATTCCGATGCAGATGTCTTAGTTCACGCAATTATGGACGCACTCCTCGGTGCAGCTGCGCTTGGCGATATCGGAAAGCATTTTCCAGATAATGACCCGGCTTATAAGGGTGCAGATAGTATGAGACTTTTATCGGAGGTAAAGAGATTAATCAGTGAACAAAATTATGTGATTGAGAATATCGACGCCACAGTCATCGCTCAGAGACCAAAGCTTGCCCCTTATATCGAGCAGATGAGGGAAAATATTGCGAGAGTACTTGAAATTTCTAAAAATCAAGTCAGTGTAAAGGCGACGACGGAGGAGGGACTTGGTTTTACAGGAACTGGGAAGGGAATTAGCTCTCAGGCAATCTGTCTACTGGGGACTGTGGATAATTATATTTATGAAAATGTTTTGGATGAGAAAAGAGGGGGATGCGCCTCCTGCCCAGGATGCCAAAATTTCTAACTATATAAGGGGAATAGCCTATCATAAACGAGAGGATTTTATTTATGAATTTATATTATGATGATAAGACGAAAAAAGAGGAAATTTATAATCTCTATCAGTTGATTTTTGACGACCCAAAACCTTTCGCAGATTATTATTTTTTGGAGATGTATCCAAAGAATCGCTGTCTTTTGCTGGAGAAGGATGGGAAGATAGGAGCGATGCTTCACCAAAATCCTTATGAGATAAAAGTGGGAGATAGGGAGTTTTTACTTTCTTATATTGTCGCTGTCTCCACAAGACAGGAGCTTAGAAGGCGAGGATGCATGAGAAGATTATTGATTCGGACATTGCATGATTTGGCGGATAAGAAAGAGCCATTTACTTATCTTATGCCGGCAAAGCGGGAGTATTATGAGCCGTTTGATTTTGCGTTTATTATGGACTGGTATACGTTTCAAACGGAGAAATTGGGAGAAGGGAAAAAGGAGAGTTCTAATCTAAAATTGGAAATTCAAACGGAGGATAATATATCGCTTCTCGCAGCGAAGATGAATGAGATGAGAGGAAATGATGCGAAAGTATTCACAAAGATGAGTCGAGAACTCTTAGAGAGGTTAGAAAAAGAACAAAATTGCGAGAATGGTCATATATTTTTGGTCAGAGAGGGAGAAAATTGCGTTGCAACGGGAATGTATACAAAAGCCGACGATGCGGTGCAGATAACGAATTTCTTTGTCGAAAAGCAAGAGAGAAAGAGCGAGATAATTCGATTTTTGAGAGAGGAATTTTCTTCCTATAAGATAGAGTGGACAAGTTATGATAAAAATTTATTAGACGGGGAAAAAAGCAAAAAGAAACCGTTGATTATGGCGAGAATTTTGCGTGTGGATATTTTATTACCTCTTCTGAAAGCGACGAAAAATCAGGAGTTTATTATCGGGATTCGAGATACTTATCTGGATAATAATAACGGGAATTTTTTGTGGAAAATGACAAAGGAGGGGAGTTCTCTAGAGAGAACAGAAAAAAAGGCAGATATTTCTATCGATATATCGAGCTTGACAGAAATTATATTTGGCTATACGAAGACAGAGGAAGAATATTTAAAAAATATGATTCCGCTTTCTCCGGTTCATATTACAGAAGTTGTGTAGAATATAAAAAGGATATCCTTGTTTTAATAATAATACAATATACATTTGTAAAATCTTGTAAGATTCTAAAAAAAGGTTGACGAGAAAAGATTTAGCTGATATAATAAATTCAATTTATCACTGAGAAAAGCTATGATAAGGAGGAGTACATACTGCTCTAAAGCAAAGAGAGGAGACGGTTGCTGGAAGTTTCCGTGAGGACAGTATGGAAGTAGCCTTTTAGCTGTGGAAGGAAAGGGGGAGACCCTAAGTAGACTTCACCGGAGACTTCACCGTTAGAAGAAGAGCAGTATCGATTTAGTGGATAAGTCCGTACTGTACAGAGTGCAAAGAAGTTCTTTGAATTTAGGTGGTACCGCGGATAGAGTTATTCGCCCTAAGCTAGTAATATCTAGCTTAGGGCTTTTCTTTTGCAGATTGATAAATTGTGGAAGATAATTTCTCTGAATGACGAAGCTGTGAGTGTCCAAGTCTAAATGATAGTAAAATAGGAGGTAGAGTTATGAAGATAAAAGGAACTAGTTTATTTGTAACTGCCATGAAGAAAGAAGGAGTAGATACGATATTTGCTTATCCAGGTGGATATGTGACAGATTTATTGGATGAATTATACGATCATCCAGGTATCGATTTGATTCTTCCAAGACATGAGCAGGGGTTGATTCATGCGGCAGATGGATATGCGAGAGCGACTGGAAAAGTGGGTGTTTGTCTTGTTACGAGTGGCCCAGGAGCGACAAATCTTGTGACGGGTATTGCGACAGCGAATTACGACAGTATCCCTCTAGTATGCTTTACAGGACAGGTTCCGGCCCATTTGATTAGTAATGATGCCTTTCAGGAGGTTGATATTGTTGGAATCACACAAAATATCGCAAAATATTCCATCATGGTAAGAGATAGAAAAGATTTGGCGAGAATTATCAAGGAGGCATTTTATATTGCGAGGTCAGGCAAGCCAGGTCCTGTTGTCGTAGATTTACCGGCAGATGTGATGAAGCAAATCGGGGAGACTTCCTATCCGACGGAGGTGAATATCCGAGGATATAAGCCAAACCAGGGTGTTCATATGGGACAGTTAAAAAAGGCGATAGCCCTACTGAAAAATGCGAGAAAGCCGCTATTTTTAATTGGAGGCGGTGTCAATATCGCCCATGCAATGCAGGAGATGACGGAGTTAGCAGAAAAAGCGGATGTTCCAGTCGTAACGACAGTGATGGGAAAGGGAGCGATTGCGACGAACCATCCTCTCTATATTGGAAATGTCGGAATGCATGGCTCCTATGCGGCGAACCGAGCAGTAAATGAATGTGATTTATTATTCTCCATCGGATGCCGTTTTAATGACCGTGTGACCGGAGAGATTGATAAATATGCTCCACAGGCGAAGATTGTCCATATTGATATTGAGTCGGCAGCCATCTCGAGAAATATAAAAGTAGATATCCCGATTGTGGCCGATGCAAAACAGGCAATTCCAAAGATTATCAGTCATATTGAGCCGATGGACCACCAAATGTGGTTTGAGGCGATTGAGAGATGGGAGGAGAGCTGTCCAGTAAAGGCGGATGTCAAGATTTTAGTTTCTCCAGAAAAGGTTGTCCGCACGATTAATAAGGTGTTTAAAGACCAAGATACGATTATTACAACGGACGTAGGACAGCATCAGATGTGGGTAAGCCAGTTTATCGAGTTAAATGAGACACATCGTCTGATTACATCAGGAGGTCTTGGAACGATGGGATTTGGTCTTCCTTCCGCAGTCGGAGCAGCTATCGGCTGTCCAGATAAGACGATTATTTCAATATCGGGAGACGGCGGTTTCCAGATGAATATACAAGAGCTCGCCACAGCGGTAAACCAGGAGCTTCCAATGATTGTTATCATATTTAATAATAATTACCTTGGAATGGTAAGACAGATGCAAGAATTATTCTATAATAAGAGATATAGTATTACCTGTCTTCGATATAGAAAGAGCTGTAAAGGAAAATGCGGTACTCCTGGATATCAATGTCCAGAATACACGCCAAACTTCGTGAAGGTGGCGGAAGCTTATGGTATACATGGAATTTTTGTAAAAGATGACAGCGAGATTGAGCAGGCATTAATCGATGCGGACCGTATCTCGAAGGAGAGAAGACAGCCAGTCATTATTGAGATTGGAATTGGACCTTACGAGTTAGTACTTCCGATGATTCGCGGTGGAAGTAGCTTTGATGATATCATTTTATAAAGATTGTGGGAGCACATTGTGCGGAGCAATCTGGTATCAAAGGGGGTCAAAAGACCTTTTGACCCCAACATTATTTTTATAAGGATGGAGGAAAAGAAGATGACAAAGAAGAGATGGATTTCTATGTTTGTGGAAAATAGAATCGGTGTTTTGGCCAGAATTTCGGGTATGCTTTCTGGAAAATCCTATAATATTGACAGTATTACCGTTGGAACGACAGAAGACCCTACTATTTCTAGAATGACAATCGGGCTTTGTTCTGATGAGCCGACATTTGAGCAGATTAAAAAGCAGTTAAACCGATGCGTGGAAGTAATCAAAGTAATTGATATTACAAATGCACCGACTCATATGAAAGAGCTATTATTTGTCCATATCAAAGAATGTTCCGAGTTTGATAAGGGAGAGATTTTCCGTGTAGCTCAGGTATTTGGGGCAAAACCAATTGACTATGGAATTGACAGTGTACTTTTGGAATCCGTTAATACAGAGGGAAGAAATAACGATATTATTAATCTCTTGATGAAGAAATTCTCTAATGTATCGATTGTCCGAGGTGGAGTCGTGGCGACTGAGTCAATTAATATGAAAGAGAGATAAGTAGATTTTTTCTAATACAAAAAACTGTTATGAAAAGGAAGCGCCGTTGCTTCTTTTCATAACAGTTTTTTTGAAGACTGCCTAAATATTTCGGTGCAGCCTTAAGGGGAGGATAAGTATTTATTTTCTCTTTTGTATTGTCTAAAAGGAGCATACGCATCTCGATGTAGGCATGCTACTTTATCATCCAATTGTTTTTTAAAAGAAAAATAATTGGATTACCTATAGTATAGACAAAGATAGATTATTTATACAAAAAATATAAAAAAGTTTTTAAATCTAGTGAACAAAACTTTCAGGCAAGGATAGCTTTGCTGCTTGGTCTTTTGTTTTTGCGCATTTTGTCTCAGCTTTTAAGATATTTTCTGTGTGAATAAAAAATGCAGCAGTTAGGATGGGGATAAGGCAAAGTAATACGCCAGTTTGTCCTAGCCATCTGCAGGCGATGCAAGAGTACATAACTCCAATATGGAAAAAGAGGAGAACACCGCCAAAAAATTTTCCCTTCCTAAGTGCCTCACCATCTCTCGTGAGGAAATACTCTGTCATAGCAGCCGTAAATTGGCGAAAATTATTTGTCGAGAAAATGCAAGAACTCGTGTATCCGTCCGCTCCCTTAAAGCAACACCATTGGATTGGCATGGCGAAGAAGATAGGATAGAGGGCGACGAGATGACTCGTATTTTCTGGAATATACCAGAGAACGAAAATCGCAATTGTTGTAATACAAAGACTAAAGAGCTTCATATTGATTCCCTTTATCTTATGTGGGAGAATAACAGTGATTGATACTCCAATGAGATATAAAAGCATGGCGATAATTCGGATAAGAAAATCCTTCTTGTCTTCTCCCGCAATCATTAATGCGATGGAGATTAAATTGGATGTCTGCGCAGAGCCGAATAAATCACAGTGATTTAAGATGGCAAACCCTCCTAGAAATCCTCCGATACATGCCATATTATAATGAATTAGTTTTTCTATATTTTCTTTCATGAATCTTAGCTCGTACACTCACAAGCTTCGCTGTGAGGGAGCCGACCTCCTTTCTTTTCTATAAAAATAGGGCTTTTTCTTTTAGTATACGCAAACTTATTTATATTGTAAAATTCATATTTTCACTATATAATATAAATATCTTTTATATTACAGAAAAACTTCACTCATATGAGAGGAAATGATTAAGAATAAAAATAAGAAAAAGTATGTTAATAGAAAGGGGGAGGCTTTTTCCTTATGACGGAAGTTACGAGGAAAGAGCCTGATGATAATGAATTATACGGATATAGAAACATTTTTGACAATTAGCTCCTGTGAATCTCTCTCAAAGGCGGCAGAAGCTCTGTATATTAGTCAGCCGGCATTAAGTCATAGGCTTCGGGTTTTAGAGCAGGAATTAGGAATAGAGCTTATCAGTCGGAAGAAAGGAGTTCGGACGATTGAATTGACGGAGGCTGGAAGGAAGTTTATTCCTATCGCGAAAAAATGGCAGGCTCTCTTTGAGGAGACGAAAAAGATTCACACGAAAACATCGACATTATCTATCGCAGCCGTGGACAGCTTAAATATTCATTTTATTCCAAACTTATGTGTCAATCTACTTCGCGAGGAGCCAAAGCTTCACTTAAATCTTATGACGCTTCGCTCTAATCTGGCGTATGAGGCGTTGGAGAGCGGAGAAGTGGATATTGCCTTTATCACAAATCCACATTTTTTTAGGAAAGTGCAGACGATACCATTATTCGAGGAGGAAATGCAGTTTATCTGTGAAGATTCCTCTCGCTATGGGGAACCCTTATCTCCGAGACAGCTAGACTGTAGCGATGAAGTTTTTCTTCCGTGGGGAAATCATTTTCTTATATGGCATGATTATTGGTTTGAATCGCGGGGAAAGGCGAGAATTGCGCTCGATAGTATGCATAATTTAAAATATTTTTTAAGTTTTCCAAATGCCTGGAGTGTCGTTCCAAGAAGTATCGCGGGGCTTTTACTTGGGCAGGGGAATTTTAGGACAGTCTCTATGCAGGATGCACCAGAGCCGAGAAGTTGTTATGCCATCGTGGATAACCAGCGAAAGACAGAGCCGCTGATTCAGAAGGTAATAGAAAGATTCCTAGATATCGCCGAGCAGACGGAGCATATTAAAGTGGTTGGGGAGAAATATATTCATTAGGTTATGGATGCTATATTGTACAAGTCGCACAAAAACCTTGAAAGAATAGCGCAAATATGATATTCTTTTTTCATACCTTGAGAAACAGCGAAGCTGTTTCTTAGCTCGAAGAGCATAGAATACGGTATGCCCTATGGGTATACCTTGAGAAACAGCGGGGCTGTTTCTTGGCTCGAAGAGCATAGAATTTAGAAAAAATAATAAAAGGATGGTAGAAAAATGAGTTTATTACAAGAATGGCGCGATTTTGCGTATGGTCATGATGATGCTTCAAGAGAGGGTCAGCAGTTTTGGCTTAGATATTTTAATATAGAAAAAGGAATTTATGAGAAATTATTAACCGACCCGACTGTAGTAGAGAAGGGAACAGTAAAAGAGTTGGCAGATAAATATGAGGCGGAGCTTACGTATTTTGTCGGATTCTTAGACGGAATTAACGATAGCCTAAAGACGCCTAATCCAATTGAGGAGATGGAGGAAGATACAGAGGTTGCATTAGATATTGATTTAGAAAAATTATACTATAATATGGTGGAGGCGAGAGCAGATTGGCTTTATACACTTCCACAGTGGGATAATTTGCTCACAGAGGAGAGAAGAAAGGAACTCTATAAAGAGCAGAAATCTTCTACAACAATTGTAAAACCAAAGAAGATTGGTAGAAATGACCCTTGTCCATGCGGCAGTGGCAAAAAATATAAAAAATGTTGTGGTAGATAGTTTTTTTTATATAGAGTGTAAAGCCTCTAGTTTTAACTATGGGGATAGGAAGGATAACCAATAACAAAAAGGAATGGGGGTAAGCTAGTGTACAAAAAAAGAAAGAAGAGGATTTATGTCATTGGTCATAAGAATCCAGATACAGACTCAATTTGTTCTGCGATTGCGTATGCCAACTTGAAAAATTGCCTCAACAAGGAAAAGGGCAAAGAATATGTACCAAAGAGAGCTGGACAGGTGAATGAAGAGACATTATTTGTCTTAGATTATTTTAAGGCGACACCGCCTGGATATGTATCTGATATTCGTCCTCAGGTGAGAGATATTGAATTTCGAGAGGCACAGGGAGTGGATGCGAGTCTCTCTTTAAAAAAAGCGTGGGATTTGATGAGAGAGTCGAGAATTGTAACCTTGCCTGTCACAAAGAAAAATAAGCTTGAGGGAGTTATCACAATCGGAGATATCGCTTATTCCGATATGGATGTCTATGACAGCACGACGGTATCGAGCGCAAAGACGAGCTATCATAATATTTTGGAGACTTTGGATGGCGAGATGATTGTCGGAGACCCAGACGATTATTTTGACAAAGGAAAGATTATTATTGCGACGGCGAATCCAGATTTGATGGAGAACTATATTGAGGAAAATGATATGGTTTTACTTGGGAACCGCTATGAGTCTCAACTTTGTGCAATCGAGATGGGTGCAGGATGTATTATTATCGGGATGGGTGCCCCTGTTTCGATGACGATTCGCAAGATTGCAAAGGAAAGAGGATGCAAGATTATTGTTACACCGTATGATACATTCGTAGTATCGAAATTAATAGGACATAGTATGCCAGTCCGTCATTTTATGACAAAGGCAGACCAGCTTGTCACATTTAGCACAGAGGATTTTGTGGATGATATTCAAAATATTATGGCGAAAAAACGTTTTCGTGATTTCCCAATTCTAGACCACAAAGAGCGTTTTGTCGGTATGATTTCCAGACGAAATTTACTTGATTTAGAGCGCAAAAAATTAATCTTAGTTGACCATAATGAGAAGACACAGGCGGTGGATGGATTTGAGGAGGCCGAGATTCTAGAAATTATCGACCATCATAGACTTGGCAATATCGAGACGCTAGGACCGATTTTCTTCCGAAATCAACCAGTGGGATGTACTGCCACCATTATCACGCAGATGTATCAGGAGAATAATATAGAGATTGAGCCAAAGATTGCAGGACTTCTCTGTTCTGCCATTCTCTCGGATACGTTGATGTTCCGCTCGCCTACTTGTACTCCGATAGATAAATATACAGCAGAATATTTGGCAAAGATTGCGGGTATCGAAGTGGAGCCTTACGCAAAGAAAATGTTTACAGCGGGAAGTAATCTAAAAGAAAAATCACCAGAGGAGATTTTCTATCAGGATTTCAAAAAATTTACTGGATATGAGAAGGAATTTGGTGTTGGGCAAATCAGTTCTATGGACGAGGAGGAGCTTGGAGAGATTAAGGGCAAATTGCTTCCATATATGAAGAAGGTTCGCAAAGAACAGGGATTGGATATGATTTTCTTTATGCTTACGAATATTTTAGATGAGTCAACAGACCTTCTGATAGTCGGAGATGAGGATGTCAATGAGATTATCCAATCTGCATTCCATGTAACTCCGCAGGAGGACTGCGCTTACTTAAAAGGCGTTGTGTCGAGAAAGAAACAATTAATTCCAAGTATGCTTACTGGAATTCAGACCGTAAATGCGCAGTAAACGGAAAGCCCAAGAGAAAAAACAACCAAAAATTTACTCTATCTTAGGCAGATTGCATGAATCTTCAAGGAGAAAACAAAAAAAAGCAGGGCAAAATGAAAAAGATGACAAAATATTACATCTAAAAAGCATGACATTCCAAGAAAAAGGATGTATTATAAATATAGTAATCCCCTAAGTTAAAGGTTAGTATTATAGTAAAAGATACCCATTTTGAGATTTGCCCCTCTTAATGGGTATTTTTTCGTTATGCTATAAAAGAATAGGAGGAAATGAAGATGAGAAGAGGAAGGGAATTGGTCTTACTGTATGAGATAAATGGAAAAGAGCGAGAGAGAAAACTAAAACTAATTTTAGTAAAGCTCGGGATTCGGATAAAACTTGTACAGAGGGAGGAATATTTGGAGCCTCTTTCCTATCTCGCCAAGCTAAAAGATAGTGAGTCGAGCAAGGAGAGATATGAGGGAGAGCCGCTCGGGGAGGAGATGATGGTTCTTGTCGGATTTAGCAGTGGAAGAATTGATTCCTTACTGTCGGAGATTCGGAAGGCAAAATTAGATAGAGTAGATTTAAAGGCGGTTCTCACAGATTATAATAGGGAGTGGAATTCTCTTGAATTATATAAGGAGCTTAAGGAAGAGCATGAGGCTATGGCAAAGCTGAGGGCAGAGCAAAACTAGAGCAAGAAGTATAGGAGTAAAAAGAATAGGAGGTAGCAAGATGACGGCGGAAGTGGAGAAATTAAGAGAGATAATACAAAATAGCAAGAGAATTGTTTTTTTTGGAGGAGCGGGAGTCAGCACAGAGAGTGGAATTCCTGATTTTAGAAGCGTGGACGGGTTATATCAACAAAAATATAAATATCCACCAGAGCAGATTGTGAGTCATAGTTTCTTTATGTACAAGACGGATGAGTTTTATGAATTTTATAAAGATAAGATGATGGCATTGGATGCAAAGCCAAACTCTGCTCATTTAGCCTTGGCGAAATTAGAAAAAGAGGGAAAATTGACTGCCGTTATCACGCAAAATATCGACGGACTTCATCAGATGGCTGGCAGTAAGGAAGTGTTTGAGCTTCACGGCAGTATCCACAGAAATTACTGTACTCGCTGTAGAAAGTTTTATACGGCAAAAGAGGTGAAGGAATCCATTGGCGTGCCAAAATGTGACTGTGGCGGGGTGATTAAGCCAGATGTGGTACTGTATGAGGAGGGATTGGACCAAGATATCATCCAAAATTCTATCTGGCATATTAGAAATGCGGATACTTTGATTATCGGGGGAACTTCTCTTGTCGTCTATCCAGCAGCGGGGCTGATTGATTATTTTAGAGGGGATAATCTCGTGGTCATTAATAAATCTCCTACGAGCCGAGACAAACAGGCAGATTTATGTATCAATGGAAGTATTGGAGCAGTGTTTAAAGAGGCAGTTTTGGACTGTATGGATTAGGATGACTTTGATGAATTTTTATTCAGAATTAAAAATATTATCTCAGAAGTCGATTTTCCTTTTTTTTCTTAATTTCAGAGGAAGAAAACCGGGAATAGATGGGATATATTTTGTCGGTAAAAAGACGAAAAAGTCATAAAGAACAGAAAATTTTGCAGGAATTTCTACAAATTTTTTCATTTTTATCTGAGCGGTCAGAATTAATAGTTGACATAGTACCATGTTTTTGATAGAATCAAGTTTAGTGGAGCTTAGGGAACAGAGAAAAAAGAAAGATGAGATGAATTTTAGACTCTTTTTTCTTTCAGTAAGATAAAAAAGGCCGAGTAACCGAAGAGGGAAACGGACTCTCACTGTAGGTTGCTCGGCTTTTTCATATAATACAAATGACCTTGCGTTCTTCAATGATATAAAATGCAAAATTCTTGTCAAAAAGAAGCATGAGGATGGAGGAGAATCTAGAATACTAGATTGAGAAATAGGTTGCTATATTAGGTACTTAAGTCGGGGATTTAAGAAAGGAGTAGAATATATGAATAATAAATTTTCGGTTATCACGCCAGAGATTGAAAAGCTAGCACAGTTATGTGAGGAGAATAGTCAGATTGAACCTTATTTATATTCTAAATACGATGTAAAGAGAGGGCTTAGAGATAGTGAGGGTCAGGGTGTGTTGACGGGTCTCACAGAAGTTTCTAAGATTAACTCGTATTATTTGGAGGATAAGGAGATTATTCCGATAGAGGGTAAACTATACTACCACGGAATTGATATTGAGGAGTTGGTCGATGGCTTTATCAAGGAGGGAAGAAAGGGCTGCTTTGAGGAGGCGACATATCTTCTTTTATTTGGTAAGCTTCCAAACAAGGAGGAGATTGGGCAATTAAACCAGATTTTGGGAGAGTACCGAACGCTTCCTACTAATTTCGTCCGAGATATTATCTTAAAAGCTCCAAGTAAGGATATGATGAATACGCTTGCCAGAAGTATCTTGACATTATATTCTTATGACGATAGGGCAGATGATACATCCATTCCAAATGTACTTCGTCAATGTCTACAACTTATCGCAATCTCTCCACTTTTGGCAGTGTACGGATATCAGGCGTACAGTCATTATCATGATGGGAATAGCTTATTTATTCATCCACCAGTGCAAGAGATGACAACGGCGGAAAACTTTTTACATATTTTAAGACCAGACGGCAAGTTTACCGAGTTAGAGGCGAAGGTTTTAGATATCGCTCTTGTCGTTCACGCGGAGCACGGCGGTGGTAATAACTCTACTTTCACAACCCATGTTGTAACGTCATCCGGAACAGATACGTATTCTTCTATCGCCGCTTCTCTCGGTTCTCTAAAGGGACCAAAGCATGGTGGCGCCAATATTAAAGTTGTAAAAATGTTCGACGAGATTAAGAGAAATGTAAAAAACTGGGATGACGAGGATGAGATAACTGCTTATCTGGAGGCAATTTTGGATAAGAAGGCATTTGATAAATCAGGTCTTATCTACGGTATCGGACATGCGATTTACTCTGTATCTGACCCTAGAGCGAAGGTATTTAAGGGCTTTGTCGAGAAGCTCTCTGTTGAGAAGGGAATGCTAAAAGAATTTAAGCTCTACGATACGGTGGAGAGAATCGCACCACAGCTTATGGCAAAGAAGAGAAATATGAATAAGCCAGTCAGTGCAAACGTCGATTTTTATAGTGGATTTGTGTACGGAATGCTCGACCTTCCACTAGAGCTTTATACGCCAATCTTTGCCATCGCCCGTATGGCAGGCTGGAGCGCACATCGTCTGGAGGAGCTGATTAACGGCGGAAAGATTATTCGTCCAGCTTATAAGGCCGTTGCGAAAAATCAAAAATACATTCCTCTTGATGAGAGAGAGTAAGATTTTTACAAAAATTTTATGCCATCTCCATGTGAGAGAAGTATTGACAAAAAGATAGATTCATAATATACTTTGATTGTCAAAATATTTTTCTATTTGGGAGGAAAAAGATGTCAATCAAGATATTGGGAACAGGAAGCTATCTTCCTGCTCATTTTATGATAAATAAAGATTTAGAGAAAATTGTGGATACGAGTGATGAGTGGATTCGCACGAGAACAGGAATTGAGAAGAGACATATCACGACGACAAAGGGCACGGCAGATATGGCAGCCGAGGCGGCAAAAGGAGCGCTTGAGATGGCAGGAATCTCGGCGGAGGAGATTGATTTGATTATCACTGCGACCTTGTCGGGAGATTATCATACACCTAGCACTGCCTGTCTTGTGCAGGCAAAACTTGGAGCTAAAAATGCAGTCTGCTTTGACCTAAATGCTGCATGTTCCGGATTTTTATTTTCTATGAATACAGCGATTACCTATATACAGACTGGGATGGCGAAGACGGCTCTTATCATTGGTGCGGAGACTTTGTCAAAACTAGTCGATTGGACGGATAGAAGCTCTTGTATTTTATTTGGAGATGGAGCGGGAGCGGCAGTCTTAGCTGGAGATTCGTCTAAGAAAGACATGGAGGGAAAGTATACTGCAGTGCTACATTCGGATGGAACAAGGGCAGAGGCATTAACCTGTGAGGAGGAGTTGATTTCAAATCCGCTCACAAAAGTAGATAGAAAGCCTCAGAAAGTCCAGATGGATGGACAGGCTATTTTTAAGTTTGCTGTAAAAAATGTGCCAGTATGTATACAGGAAGTATTGGAAAAAGCGAATCTGCCAAAAGAGGAAGTGAAGTATTTTATTTTGCATCAGGCAAATGAGAGAATTATTCAGTCTATCTCGAGAAAATTAAAGCTTCCAATTGAGAGATTTCCGATGAATTTATCGGAATGTGGAAATACCTCCTCCGCCAGCATCCCAATCTTACTCGATCAGTTAAATCGAGATGGAATGTTGAACAGAGGAGATAAAATCGTCTTATCTGGATTTGGCGGAGGATTGACCTGGGGGGCAACTTATCTGGAATGGTAGAAAAGAAAGGTTTGAAATAAACTGGCAGGGCAGGAAAGCTAAATAATAATACAGACCATGCCTCCGTTACTGTCATTTACTATTTTTTCCATTGTATTTTGTAGCTTCTGTTGGCTCTCCTCGGTCATCTTTGAGGCTTTTGTCTGGATACCCTCGCCGACGAGTTGTTCGAGCGTTTTTCCAAAAATATTAACCTGCCATATTCCGTCTGGATTATCGGCAGTTGCGCCGGCTTCGATATAGCGGATTAAATCATTCGCCTGGTCCTCGGAGCCGGCAATCGGCGCAATCTCGGTTGTGAGATTAGCTCGAATGAGGTGGATAGAAGGCGCCTTCGCCTTGATTTTTACTCCAAATTTATTGCCGTGTCGAATCACGGTCGGTTCATCAATGGTGATTTCATTTTTGGAAGGCGAGACGACGCCATATCCTTTTTCTTTGACAGATTTGAGTGCGGTAGCGACTTTATCGTACTCATTTTTTTGTCTTGCAAGTTCTTTCATGATGGAGATAAATTCATATTCATTCGAGATGGGAAGACCGATAATATCACTTAATATCTGATAATAATATTTATCATCGAATGCAATCGAAATATCTACCATACCTGTATCCATATGTACCGTATGAATTTTTATCTTAGAAATATATTCGTTTTGAGGAAATTCTTTGTCGTATAAGTCTTTCATCTTATTATTTTCTTTTAAAATTTCTTTTACAGTTGCGATAAGAGAGGATTTTAGCCAATGTGTGTTTGATAAAATTTCCGCCCATTTTGGAATAAAAAAGGAGAAAGATAGTATCGGAAATTCAAGCAAAATAGAGTTTAAAATATGATGAATATCTTCTTTTTTCAGTTGTTCACAATTAATCGGAATTACCGTACAGTTATATGCATTGGCAATCTGTGTGGCAAGGGCTTTTGTCTCCTGGGAGAAAGGGCGGGCGGAGTTTAGTAAAACAATGAAAGGTTTATGTAGAGCGGTCAATTCTTCGATTGTTTTTTTCTCGGGAGCTTCGTAGGAAGAACGCTCTAATTCACCGAAAGAACCATCGCAAGTTACAACAATTCCGATGGTGGAATGCTCGGTGATAACCTTTCTTGTTCCAATTTCAGCAGCTTTTGTGAAAGGGATTTCATGGTCAAACCATGGAGTTTTTACAAGACGCTCCTTGCTCTCCTCCAAATGTCCAGTTGCCCCAGATGCCATATATCCGACGCAGTCAATCATTCGGATTTTTAGACTGATATCGTCATTGATTTTGATTTTAGCGGCGTCTTTTGGGATAAATTTGGGTTCTGTCGTCATAATGGTCTTTCCCTGAGCAGACTGGGGAAGTTCATCCTTTGTTCTCTCTTTCTCGGATTCTTTTTCCATATTTGGTAGAACTAAAAGCTCCATAAAATGTTTAATAAACGTGGATTTTCCAGTTCTCACTGGTCCAACGACACCGATATAGATATCACCGCCAGTTCGAGCTGCAATATCATTATAGATAGAGAATGGTTGCATAAAACTCCTCCTTTAAAAATTCTTTGATTTTTTGTCTGGAGTATAGTATGATAATCCCAATATCATGATATGAGGATTGTGCGGAGCAATCCGGTATCAAAGGGGTCAAACGACCTTTTGACCCCAACATTATTATATGCGAATCTAAAAATAGTTATGATAGAGGTGAGGGAAAATGAGAGTGACAATCTATACAGACGGGGCAGCGAGAGGAAATCCAAATGGACCTGGAGGGTACGGAACGATTCTATCCTATACGGATACAAAGGGAAATCTGCATAGGAGGGAAAAAAGTGGTGGATATAAAAAGACGACCAATAATCGCATGGAATTGATGGCGGTAATCGTGGGGCTGGAATCCTTGACAAAACCTTGCGAGGTGACTGTGTACTCAGATTCCCAGTATGTCGTGAATGCTTTTGAGAAAAACTGGATTGACGGCTGGATAAAAAAGGGATGGAAGAGAGGCAAGAACGAGGATGTAAAAAATGTCGACCTTTGGAAGAGACTTTTGGAGGCGATGAAACCTCATAAAGTAACGTTTGTCTGGGTGAAGGGTCATGCGGGACATCCAGAAAACGAAAGATGTGATGAGCTTGCGACGACGGCGGCAGACGGGGAAGATTTAATGGACGATTTTTTGTCATAAATGGGAAAATTACTGCATAGAATAATAGAGTGGTGCTTTCCAGAATATTTAGGCAAAATCCATAGAAAATATATAAAAAACAATAAAAAATTAACCAAAAAAACAAAGAAATATGGTATAATGTCTAAAATGGGTAATGAAAAAAGAGGAAGGGAAAAGACTAAGTAATATAGTAGTATAGAGAGGTGACTTATATGGAAATGCAGCTTTGGAGGGAGATTTTAGACCCTTATCAATTAGCTGTAGATGAGCTAGTTGTAAAGTTTAATCATATCATCCAAGAGCATCGCAGCTTAGGCCTTTATTCTCCGATTGAACAGGTAAATGGTAGAGTAAAAAGTATATCTAGTATTTTAGATAAATTGCAAAAGAAGCAGATTAATATCAATCAGCTGGAGGAGAAGATTGAGGATATTGCGGGAGTTCGTATCATTTGTCAGTTTACTGAGGACATTGAGAAGGTCGTGGAGCTGATTCGAAATCGCAGTGATATGGAGATAAAAAGCGTAAAGGATTATGTGACGAAGGCGAAAGATAGTGGATATCGAAGCTATCATATGATTGTTTACTATGATGTCAACACGATTCACGGAGTGAAGAAGCTACAGGTGGAGATTCAGATACGAACGTTGGCGATGAATTTCTGGGCGACAGTGGAACATTCACTTCAGTATAAATACAAGTATAATATACCAGATCATATAAAACAAAAGTTGACAAATGCGGCGGATGCCATTATTCTGTTAGATAAAGAGATGTCCACAGTCCGAGATGAGATTATGGACGCTCAAAATTCTTTCCAGATGAAGGCAAGCGTCGTGGCAGATATTTTGAGGAATATTCAAAATCTATACCGAGTTGCCAATAAAAGGGAAGTTGTAAAGATTCAAGATGAGTTTTACAGAGTATATCAGATGGGGAATATCGATGAGCTGATGCATTTTAATAAACAGCTTGATATTATTTCCGAGGGATATAAGGCACAGAGCCTACAGTGATAGATTTTTGAAATTAGGAGGAAGAATAGAGTATGACATTGCCACAAGCATTTGAAGAACGGATGAAAAATATGCTTCAGTCGGAGTTTTTGGAGTATCTTAAAAGCTTTGAACAGCCTAGATGGAATGGACTTCGAGTGAATCGACTTAAGATGGAGGCAAAAACATTTTATGAGAAAGCACCGTTTTCTCTGGAGCCAGTTCCCTGGTGCGAGAATGGATTTTATTATAAGAGAGAGGAAAACTTGTCACGACATCCGTTTTATCATGCGGGATTGTATTACATACAGGAACCAAGTGCAATGTCCACGGCGAGCTTCCTCCCTGTCTACCCGGGAGATAAAGTATTAGACTTATGTGCGGCCCCTGGCGGCAAGAGCACAGAGCTTGGCGGGAAATTAATGGGAGAGGGGCTTTTAGTGAGCAATGATATTAGTATCTCAAGAACAAAAGCGCTTCTTCACAATATCGAGATGGCAGGCATCAGTAATGTGTTGGTTTTAAGTGAGGAACCATCCAAGCTGGTGCCTAGATTTCGTGGATTTTTCGATAAGATTTTAGTTGACGCCCCATGTTCTGGCGAGGGAATGTTTCGGAAAGACCCTGCGATGATAAGAGAGTGGAGCGAGGAGAAGGTCGCATTATATAGTGGAATTCAAAAGGAGATTATCGTGCAGGCGGCAAAGATGTTAAAGCCAGGAGGAAAGCTTATTTATTCCACTTGTACATTTGCTCCAGATGAAAATGAAAAGACGGTGGAGCATTTATTAAGAGAATGTGAAGATATGTCTTTGGTTGAGCTTCCTATGTTCGAGGGCTTTGATACTGGTCATCCAGAGTGGGGAGATACAAAGAATGAGGAGCTTCGAAAATGTAGAAGGATTTGGCCGCATCGAGTGAGGGGAGAGGGACATTTTATCGCATTATTTGAAAAGAGAGAGGATGGCTCCTCTTATCCGACAAAGAGATATAAGTATCAAGTTTCTAAACCGACGGTGGAGCTAGAGCAGTTTTTATCGGATGCGGGGCTTTCCTTAGATAAGAAAAGAATTGAGATTCACAACGAGAGAGTTTTCTATATGCCAGAGGATTTGCCGGATATCAAGGGACTTCGGATTGTGAGAGCGGGATTATTTCTTGGATATGTAAAGAAGAAGAGATTTGAGCCATCACAGGCTCTCGCAATGGCTCTTCGAGAGGGGGAGTTTAAAAATCGATTAAATCTCTCCCTATCGGATGAGAATATTATTCGATATCTAAAGGGGGAGACGATACAAGTCGAGGGAGAGAACGGCTATGCTCTTGTCTGTGTGGAGGGACAGCCTCTTGGCTTTGGAAAGCTAAATAATGGAGTTTTGAAGAATAAGTATAATCCAAGCTGGCGTTTGATGCGAGGATGAGATAGATTTTGATATCGTGGGAGGAAGAGATGAAGGAGACGATACGTCTAGACAAATATTTAGCAGATATGAACCTCGGCACAAGGGCAAAGGTGAAGGAATATATAAAAAAAGGCAAGGTTCAGATAAACGGAGAGATAGAAAAGAAACCAGAGAGAAAGGTAAATATTTACGAGGATGAAATTTGGGTTGAGGGGAAGAAGATAAGGTATATTCGCTATGAATATTATATGCTTTATAAGCCAAAGGGAGTTGTCTCAGCTACGCAAGATAAGAGAGAGAAGACCGTACTTGATTTAATATTTGGAAAGAATAGAAAGGATTTATTTCCTGTGGGACGCCTCGATAAAGACACAGAGGGGCTACTCCTTATTACCAATGATGGAGAGTTGGCGCATAAGCTATTATCTCCCAAAAAACATGTAGAAAAGACGTATTTTGCCAAGGTTTGCGGAGCTGTGACGAGAGAAGATATCGAGAGATTTAAAGAGGGAATCGATATCGGTGAGGATAAGAAAACTCTCCCAGCGAAGCTCTCAGTGCAAAAAGAGGGAGCCATCTCAGAGATAGAGGTGAGCATTGTCGAGGGAAAGTTTCATCAAGTAAAGCGAATGTTTGCGGCGATAGGAAAGCCAGTTCTCTATCTTAAGAGAATTTCTATGGGACCTCTCATACTCGATGAGAGCTTGAAAAAAGGAGAGTATCGTCCTCTGACAGAACAAGAAAAAAGAGAGCTTTTCAAAGAGAGATGAAAAAGGAGGTAAACAGTGAAAAAGGATTTTCTCCCGATGACAAGGGAAGAGGCAAAAAAAAGAGGCTGGGATAGAGTGGATTTTGTCTATGTATGTGGAGATGCGTATGTGGACCATCCTTCCTTTGGAGCAGCAATTATTACGAGAGTGCTTGAGGCAAATGGATATAAGGTGGGAATGGTCTGCCAGCCTGACTGGAAAAAAGACGATAGTATTGATGTATTTGGAGAGCCAGAGCTTGGCTTTATCGTGAGTGCTGGAAATATGGACTCGATGGTGAATCACTATACAGTGGCAAAAAAAAGAAGGAGACAGGATTTGTATTCTCCTGGAGGTGAGATGGGAAGAAGACCGGACCACGCGGCGATTGTCTACGGTAACCTGATTCGCAGAAAGTATCCAAGGGCGACGATTATACTGGGAGGAATCGAGGCTTCTCTTCGTCGACTTGCACATTATGATTACTGGGACAATAAATTAAGGCGCTCGATTTTACTTGATGCGAGTGCAGATATTGTTCTTTATGGAATGGGTGAGAGGTCGATTGTTGAGGTGGCAGACGCGCTAAAAGCTGGAATTGCTGTCTCTGATATTAGTTTCGTGGACGGCTCAGTCTATAAGACGAAGAGCCTCGATTCCGTCTATGATTATGAGCTCTTGCCTTCGTTTGCCTCGATGCAGGAAGATAAGATAAATTATGCGAAGAGTTTTGCCATCCAGTACCAAAATACCGACCCGTTTTCGGGAAAGAGATTAGTGGAACCCTATAGGGAGAAGGAATATATTGTGCAAAATCCGCCAGCAAAGCCGCTCTCCACTCAGGAGATGGACGATGTCTATGCGCTGCCTTATATGAAGACTTATCACCCTTCCTACGAGGAGGCAGGTGGGATTCCCGCTATCTCGGAAGTGAAGTTTAGCTTAATCAGCAATCGAGGATGCTTTGGCGGTTGTAGCTTTTGTGCGCTCACTTTTCATCAGGGCAGAATTATTCAGGCGAGAAGTCATGAGAGCCTAGTAAAAGAGGCAATTGAGATGACAAAGGAGCCTGATTTTAAGGGGTATATTCATGATGTGGGGGGACCTACGGCGAATTTTCGTTTTCCAGCCTGCAAAAAGCAGATGGAGCATGGAGCATGTAAGAATAGGCAATGTCTTTTTCCGTCTCCCTGTAAAAATATGGAGATAGACCATAGAGATTATGTGGAGTTATTAAGAAAGCTTCGTAACCTTCCAAAGGTAAAGAAGGTGTTCATTCGCTCGGGAATCCGGTTTGACTATGCGATATATGATAAAAATCCTCTTTTTATGGAGGAGCTTTGTAAGTATCATGTCAGTGGTCAGCTAAAAGTGGCGCCTGAGCATGTGGCGGCCAATGTCTTAGACAATATGGGAAAGCCAAGACATGAGGTGTACGAGCGGTTTTGTAAAAAATATAGCGAGATAAATGAAAGACTAGGAAAGAAGCAGTATTTAGTTCCTTATCTGATGTCGTCTCATCCTGGAAGTACGATAAAGGAAGCGATTACGCTGGCAGAGTACTTAAAAAAGATAAATCATATGCCAGAGCAGGTACAAGATTTTTATCCGACGCCATCGACGTTATCCACTTGTATGTATTATACAGGGGTAAATCCACTGACGATGAAGCCAGTTTATGTGCCGAAAAATCCGAGAGAAAAGGCAAAACAGAGGGCTCTTATGCAGTTTTCGCGTCCAGAAAATTATGAGCTTGTTTTTGAGGCATTAAGAGAAGCGAATCGAATGGACTTAGTCGGCTTTGATAAGCAGTGCTTGATTCGACCAAGAGGAAAATCTAACGCAAAATCCGAGAGAAATTCCAGTTATAATGCAAAAAGGAACGATAAGATGGAAAAACCAAGACAAAATAGAGATATGGGTAAAAAGAAAACCATTCGGAATGTGCATAGAAAAAAGAAAAAATAATAGAAAGGCAAAAAGGATGCAAAAAGGAACAAAGGGATATTTGAATAAATATAAAAAAAGACAACTCTTAAAAACAGGGATTGCTTTTGGAGTGATTCTTGCAATTGTTATCGCTGCACTTTTGCTTGAGCATACGACAAAAACGGCGATTATTGTAGTGGCGATTGTCGGAGTACTTCCAGCTGCAAAAATGCTTGTCGGTTTTATCGTGGTAGCGCCATTTTCTTCCTATGATGGGGAGAGAGTGCCCAAAGAGCAGGGAAAACTAGGAAGAGAGATATTTGATTTGGCTATTTCTACAGAGGAGAAATTTGTTTTTGTTCCATATCTTTTTATGACGGAGGATAAGATATTTGCCTATGTGAGGACAGGCAAAAATTTCGATAAAAATAAATTTAAGAGATATCTTCAAAACTGGATGAAGGGCGAGAGCCTTTATTTTAAGGTGTCTATTTTTGAGGATGAAAAGTCGATGATTCGAGAGGTAAAAAACGAGCTTACAAGAAAAAGAAAAGAGAGTGAAAAACCAAGTAAAAACGATTTGGACAAGGCGGTAGAGCATCTGCTTATTTTAGTGCCTTAAGGTAGACAAAGGACCAAGACAAATCGTATAAAAGTTCACAAATACCTGAAAAGGAAGTTTAGGATGCGAGAATTTACAATTACAAAAAAAGAAGAGGGACAGCGCCTCGATAAGTTTTTAGCAAAATACTTGGATAAGGCGCCAAGAAGCTTTCTCTATAAGATGCTTAGAAAGAAAAATATTAAGTTAAATGCGAAAAAGGCAGAGGGAAGGGAGATATTAAAGGGGGGAGATATCGTAACTTTATATCTATCCGATGATACAATAACGCAGTTTCGGGGGGAAGGCTTAGAAAAGATAAAAACTGTTATGACAAAGGAAGACTATGTTATTTACCAAGATGAGCATATTGTCCTATTGAATAAACCAGTTGGGATGTTATCACAAAAGGCGAAAAAGGAAGACTTTTCTATGAATGAGTGGTTGATATCCTACTGTCTGAATGAAAAACTTATTACAAAAGAGGAGTATCAGCTTTGTCATCCAGCAGTCTGTAATCGGTTGGACCGAAATACAAGTGGAATTATGATTGGAGGGATTACCTTAAAAGGGCAGCAGATGATGGTAAGGCTCTTAAGAGAGAGAAGACTACAAAAATTCTATACTTGTATTGTAGCTGGAAGAGTGAAAAGACCAGATTTGATATCGGGATATCTACAAAAAAACGAGGAAAAGAATACGGTGACTTTTTGTACAAAAAGATGTTCTAAGGAAGATATGGCCATTGAGACGAGATATGAGCCAGTGAGAAAAACGGATGAGTATACTCTGCTTCGAGTGGAGTTGATAACTGGAAAGACACATCAGATTCGCGCACATTTGGCGTCGATTGGACATCCGATTGTCGGAGATTATAAGTATGGAAGGCGACAGATAAACGATATATTTAAGAGGGAATATGGGTTAACGAGTCAGTTGCTTCACAGCAGTGAACTTTTTTTCCCAAAACTTCAAGGCGAGTGGGCAACTCTCTCCGGGAAACATTTTCAGGCGAGAGAGCCAGAATTATTTTGGAGAATAAGACAGGATTTGAAGTTATAATTGAGAAAGTAAGAGAGGATAAGAGATGGCGACATGGAATTCAAGAGGACTTCGAGGTTCTATCTTGGAGGAGATGATTAATTATACGAATGAGAAATATCGAGAAAAAAAGCTTGCTCTTGTACAAAAAATTCCGACACCGATTAAGCCGGTGAAGATTGAAAAGGAGACAAGACATATCACTCTTGCGTATTTTGAACAAAAGAGTACGGTGGACTATATCGGGGTGGTACAGGGAATTCCAGTCTGTTTTGATGCCAAGGAATGTGCGAAAGATACATTTTCGCTCGCCAATATACATGAGCATCAGGTGAGATTTATGGAGGAATTTGAGGACCAGGATGGAGTTAGTTTTTTTCTTATTTATTTTTCGCACTGGGATGAGAGTTATTATCTGAGATTTGCAGAGTTTAAAAAATATTGGCAGAGACAGGAAAGAGGAGGGCAGAAAAATTTTAAATACGAGGAATTAGACCCTGAATTTTTTATTCCGTCAAAGTTTGGTGTGCAAATTCACTATCTAGAAACCTTAAGCAGAGATTTACAGAGTAGAAAAAACGGATAAAATGATTGACGAAGTCTTATGAATGATTTATAATTTTAAATTATGGAATGAGGCAGGAGAATAAACAAAGGAAGGTAAGGGTGGTTTTGTGATTAAGAGTATGACTGGCTTTGGAAGAAGTGAGAAAGTTACCGAGGCCAACAAGATTGTTGTGGAGATGAAGGCGGTTAATCATAGATACTGTGATTTAAGTATTAAGATTCCTAAGAAATTAAATTATTTTGAGGCGGCAATCAGAGGAGTTTTAAAGGAATATGTTGAGAGAGGAAAGGTGGATGTCTACATTACGTATGAAGATTATGCAGATGCCAGCTTTTTCGTAGCTTATAATGAAAAAATAGCAAGAGAATATATGGAGAATCTTGAGAAAATCAGCGAGGAGTTTGGAATTGAGCATACGATTAATGCGTATCAGCTTTCCAAATATCCAGATGTGTTTACATTAGAGTCTCAGCCAGTCAACGAGGAGGAAATCTGGGAGAGTCTGGTTGATGTGCTTCGCGAGGCATGTGAGAGATTTGTGAAGACGAGAGAAGAAGAAGGAGAGAGACTTTTCACTGATTTAATGCAAAAACTTGAGGATATGCAAAAGACAGTTTCTTTTATAGAAGAGAGGTCTCCACAGATTGTGGCTGAGTACCGCACTAAGTTAGAGGAGCGGGTAAAAGAATTTTTGGAAAATTCAGCGATAGAGGAGAGCCGGATTATGGCTGAGGTTGCGCTCTATGCGGATAAGGTCTGTGTGGACGAGGAGATTGTACGCCTAAAGAGTCATATTACGAGTATGATGGATAATCTCAGAGAGGGTGGTAGTATCGGAAGAAAGTTAGATTTTATTGCCCAGGAGATGAATCGAGAGGCGAATACGATTCTCTCTAAGATTAATAATCTTGAGATTTCCAATCGGGCAATTGATTTAAAGACGGAGATTGAAAAAATCAGAGAACAGATACAAAATATCGAGTAAGATATTTGAGGGAAGAAAGGATGTAAAAAGCATGGAAGGTCTGCTCAATATTGGATATGGAAATATGATAAATGCAGAGAAAATGATTTCGATTGTCGGACCAGATGCCGCCCCGATTAAACGAATGGTACAGACGGCGAAGGATGAAGGGATGGCGATTGATGCCACTTGTGGCAGAAGAACGAGAGCTGTTATCTTTATGGAGGGTGGCTATCTTGTACTTTCTGCATTACTTCCCGAGACAATTTATAATCGATATGAAGGAAAAGACACTGGTAAGATATAGAAGAGGTGAGAAAATGGAGAACAAAGGGACTTTAATTGTAATTTCTGGGTTTTCAGGTGCTGGAAAAGGAACTGTCGTAAAAGAGCTAGTAAAGCGGTATGGCTATAGCTTATCTGTATCTGCTACGACGAGAGAGCCAAGACCGGGAGAGATAGACGGAGTTCATTATCATTTTAAGACAGAGGCAGATTTTTTAAATTTAATTGACTATAACGGATTTATTGAATATACTCAGTATGTCGAGCATTATTATGGCACACCGAGAGCCTTCGTGGAGAAGGAGATGAAAGCTGGCAGAGATGTTATCTTAGAGATAGAAGTAAAGGGAGCATTAAATATTAAGGAGCAGTATCCAGAGACTATTCTCATCTTTATTACTCCGCCGAGCATAGCAGAGCTTAGAGATCGCCTCATCGGTCGACAATCAGAGGAGCCTGATGTGATTGCAAAGCGTTTAAGCCGCGCAAGAGAGGAGGCAGAAAATATGGAGAATTATGAATTTATCGTTTTGAATGAATACGGTAAGGCAGAAGAATGCGCAGATACGATTCACTCCATTGTTGTAGCTGAGAAATGTAAAATGAATCAAAACTTAGATTTTGTGGCAAAAATTAAGAGAGAAATGAAAGATTTAGAGCTTTAAAGATGCTAAAATTTTTCGTATACAGAAAATAAAACCAGAAATATGCAATGCGAGAAAAATTGTTTTTCTTAGTTGATAATATAAAATTTTAAGAAAGGAAGTAGAATAATGTTACACCCATCTTATACAGAATTAATGAATGCAGTAAATGAGGATTATATTGAGAATGGAGAGATTCCAGTCGTAAGCAGTCGTTACTCTATCGTAATTGCCGCTTCTAAGAGAGCGAGACAGTTGATTGCAGGAGATAAGCCTTTAGTGAAAGTAAAAAACGGAAGACATTTATCCACAGCAGTGGAGGAGCTTTATCAGGGGAAAATTAAGATTATTCCATCTGAGTCAGTTGAGGAAGAAAAGGAAGAAATTAGTATTGACGAATAGGAGAAAACTGGTTAAACTTCGTCTCTTTATGGGGCGGAGTTCTTTTCGTATGAAAGATGGCTATCGTAAGGATATCAATGCGAAGAAATCGTTTTATGATAGCGTTATAGTGGAATAAATAGGAGGAATCTATGAAAATATATAATACAATGTCAAAACAAAAAGAAGAGTTTGTCCCAGTAAAAGAGGGAAAAGTGGGGATGTATGTATGTGGACCAACCGTCTATAATTTTATTCATATTGGAAATGCGAGACCGATGATTGTATTCGACACGGTTCGTCGCTATTTTGAGTATAAGGGATATGATGTAAACTATGTCTCTAATTTTACGGATGTAGATGATAAAATTATTAAAAAGTCCATCGAGGAAGGAGTTCCGGCGAGCGAAATATCGGAGCGCTATATTGCAGAGTGTAAAAAGGATATGGAGGCAATGAATATTAAGCCAGCGACGCATCATCCAAAGGCGACGGAGGAGATTGACGGCATGATTGATATGATTTCTCATTTAATTGAGGAGGGATTTGCCTACGAAGTAAATGGAACGGTATATTTTCGCACGAGAAAATTTAAAGATTACGGAAAATTATCAAAGAAAAATTTGGATGACCTATCCGCAGGTATCCGTATTGCGGTGAGTGACGAGAAGGAAGATGAGATGGACTTTGTTCTCTGGAAGCCAAAAAAAGAGGGAGAGCCGGCATGGTCATCTCCATGGGGAGAGGGAAGACCAGGATGGCATATTGAGTGTTCCGTTATGTCCAAAAAATATATAGGAGACACTCTAGATATCCACGCAGGTGGAGAGGACCTTATTTTCCCACACCACGAGAATGAGATTGCACAGAGCGAATGCTGTAATCATTCTGTATTTTCCAAATACTGGATGCATAATGGATTTTTGAATATTGATAATAAAAAGATGTCCAAATCTGCCGGGAATTTCTTTACTGTGAGAGAGATTAGTGAGAAATATCCACTTCAGGTTATTCGATTCTTTATGTTGAGCGCACATTATAGAAGTCCGCTTAATTTTAGCGATACATTGGTGGAGGCGTCACAAAATGGATTAAATCGTATTTTGACGGCCGTTGATATGTTAAGAAGAGAGAAGGAAAATCTGCCGGTAAGAGAGGCAGATGAGGCAGAACTTGCACATAAAAAGACTATCGATGAGCTAGTGAAAAAATACGAGGAGGCGATGGAGGATGATTTCAATACCGCAGACGCTATCTCCGCTATTTTTGAGCTTGTAAAATTGGCAAATACGACCGCAAAGGATGGCTCTAAGGCGTATGCAGAGCTTTTGCTAGGCACAATTGAGAAACTTTGCGATATTTTGGGTATTATCACCGAGCAAAAAGAAGAGATGCTTGACGAGGAAATCGAGGCGTTGATTGCAGAGAGACAGGCGGCAAGGAAAGAGAGAAATTTTGCCAGAGCGGACGAGATTAGAAACTCATTATTGGAAAAGGGAATTATTTTAGAGGATACTAGAGCAGGTGTCAGATGGAAAAGAGCATAGAGGATTATACCATCGAGGAGCTTAAACTTAGAGAGCTAGACGTAAAAACGTACTCTCCGCTCTCTCTCGCCTATATGGGAGACTGTGTGTATGAATTATTTATCCGCACGATTTTAGTAAATGAAAAAAATGATAAGGTAAATCATTATCATAAAAAAGCGAGCGCCTTAGTAAAAGCTGAGGCGCAGGCTAATTTAATTAAGAAGCTAGAGCCGATTTTGACGGAGGAAGAATATGCAGTCTATAAGAGAGGGAGAAATGCAAAGTCTGTCACGATGGCGAAAAATGCATCGATGATTGACTATCGGATGGCGACAGGATTCGAGGCTTTGATGGGATATCTATATTTAAAAAAGGATTTAAAAAGGATTGTGGATTTAATAAAAATTGGATTGGAGATAGGAGAGTAGCTTTGCGATACGAAGAATTTAAGATAGAGGGAAGAAATGCTGTACTTGAGGCATTTCGCGCAAAAAAAACAGTTGATAAATTATTTGTCTTAGATGGCTGTCAGGACGGACCGATTAAGAGTATTTTGAGGGAGGCAAAAAAACAAGATACGATTGTAAATTTTGTCTCGAAGGATAGATTGAACCAAATGTCAGAGAGCAAGAACCACCAGGGTGTTATCGCTCAGGTGGCGGCGTATGAGTATGCCAGCATTGATGATATGTTTGCGCTCGCCAAAAAGAGGGAGGAGCCGGTCTTTTTATTTCTCTTAGATGAGATTGAGGACCCACATAATCTCGGAGCGATGATTCGAACAGCGAATTTAGCGGGAGCTCACGGTGTTATTATTCCAAAGAGAAGGGCGGTCGGTCTCACGGCGGTTGCGGCAAAAGCCTCCGCTGGTGCGATTCATTATACGCCAGTTGCCAAAGTGACAAATCTCGCAAAAACAATTGACGAGTTGAAGGAGAGAGGCGTTTGGTTTGCCTGCGCGGATATGGATGGTCAGAGTATGTACAGCCTAAATCTCACAGGACCGATAGGACTTGTGATTGGAAATGAGGGCAAGGGAGTGAGCAGACTTGTGAGGGAAAAATGCGATTATATTGCTTCCATTCCGATGAAGGGAGATATCGATTCTCTGAATGCATCTGTGGCAGCAGGAGTTATGGCATACGAGATAGTGAGACAGAGAATGCAAACTGGAAAGTAAGGCTTGCATAGTACCATGAAATTTTTATGGAGAGGAAAATAAATGACGATATATAAAGTGGATTCAGACAGAGAGGCTGTGCAGTTAAGTCAAAATGGAGATATGGAGGCGATGGAATACTTATTGGAAAAGTATTCCCCTCTAGTGAAGAAAAAGTCTAGAAAGATGTATCTGATGGGAGGCGAGCAGGAAGACCTGATTCAGGAGGGAATGATTGGTCTTTATAAGGCGATAAGGAGCTATGATGTGGAAAATGAACAGGGAAGCTTTCAGGGCTTTGCCGATATGTGTATTACAAGGCAAATCTATACAGCCATCACAACCTCCAACCGCCAAAAACATCGTCCGCTAAATGAATATATCTCTTTTTATGAGCCGATGTATCAAAATGAAGAGGAGACAAAGCCCCTTTTGCTCGATTTATTATTAGACCAGGAAATTACGACGAATCCTGAGAAAATACTTCTTGACAAGGAAGAGAGGCATATGTTAGAATCTATAATTGTTGAGAGACTTAGTAGCTTTGAGAGTAAAGTACTATCTCTTTATTTGGAAGGCAAAAAGTACTCTGAAATCTCAGAAGCTCTTAACACAACGACGAAGCGCGTGGATAATGCGATTCAGCGTATTAGAAGAAAGTTGATGAGCCTAAAGAGATAAGCTGCCTTGGCTCAGTCGGTAGAGCGTCGCCTTGGTAAGGCGGAGGTCGGGGGTTCAAGTCCCCTAGGCAGCTTAGAGAAAACCTTGATTTTATCAGGGTTTTTTCTTTTTTACGAGAAGAAAACCGTCCATAATCGGGCGGTTTTTTGTAATTTGACTAACATTTGACTAACGTTATTTTAAAAAGAACTTATATTTGATTAACGGTGCTATGAAAAGTTATTTGTCAGTACATTTTCCATGATATTGGCAGCCTCTTGATTCTTACTCTTAAAGAAATAGGAATAGATATTTAAAGTGGTAGTAGGGTTTGCGTGTCCCAAGATTCCAGCAACTGAACGAGCGTCCATACCATTTGCAATCAAGATGGAGGCAGCAGTATGTCTTAAATGGTGTTGTGTTGCATTGGCAGGAATTTTATGTTCGTCATCTGCTGCCACGTTTTCATTATAGATTCGGACAATTTTCTTAAATTTATGGTAAGGACTTGAGGGATGAATTTGTTTGCCGTTATCTTGTATGAAGATATAATTTTTATCAAATTCTTTTCCTCTGTAGCCTTGCCAGTAAGTTCCAAGTTTTAAGCTCATCTCCATTTGTTCTTTTTTCCATTGTTTTAATATGTTCGTGACAATAGGTGGAACGATAGGAGTTCTTGAGCTATGTGTTTTGGTATCTTTATGAATAATCTGTCTGCTTGCGTAGGCGGTGGATTTGATGATACGCACCTCGCCCGATAAAAGGTCGATATCTTCCCACGTAAAAGAAATATTTTCTCCTCGTCGGTCTCCGATAAACAAAGCTAGATAGAAATAAGCTCTCCACATGAGGGGTAAGCTCCAAGTTTGTGTATATTCTGGTACTAGGTAACGAGTCCCATTCTTATTTGTGCGATAATGTGCTTCATGTCTTATTTGTATAGGGTTGTCTAATGCCCATAAAAACCATTTTGTCTGTTCGATGGTGAAATATTCCACCTGGTACTCTTTGCGGGCTTTTTGGGGCTTTCTCTGCCTTCCTGCGTAAAGGATAGGGTTGACCTCCAAGAGCCCTTCTCCGACCGCATAAGACAGCATAGAGGAAACGAGACAACGGTCTTTGTAAATGGTAGCTTCACTGTAACCTCCAGATTTTCCATCTAGTCTTGAGCCATCTTTTCGCATTTCTTTTGCATAGTCATTTAAAGTTTTTGGAATGATTTCCCCTATTTTTATATGACCTATCCTTGGTAAAATACGATTTTCTAAATTATTTTTATATCCAACCCAACTAGTAAAAGCTAAATATTCGCCATCGCTTTCGCCAGTAGGTGGTTTCATATCTTCTAAATAGAGTTTTGCTAGGTCACTTAGTGTCATTCTTCGACCCTTGATGTTTTTGCCAGACTTAATACTTCTTTCAAAATCTATAGCAAAGGTTTCCAGTGCCTTTTTTATTTGTTTTTGGGTCATGCCAGGCTCTGGAGTATAGGTAGCAGTCTCTATAATTTGGCTACCATCCGATTTTCGTCCATTACTGACCGTGATTTGGTATGTATCTCCTCTTTTTCGCACACTTGCCATAATATATCTCCTTCAAAATATTGATAGTAATTTTTTTTTATTTTTCCTTCTTTTTTTTAGGTACTGTTTCAACATACATTTTATATCTACTTTGATATTTTTGCTCAATTTTTTTTAGTGCTTCATCATTCGACAATTCTCCCCAATTCGTCCATTCTCCCAATTTTATTCGTTCTTCTTTACTAAGGGATGATACTTGGGGACATTCCGAAAGGTTCAAAAATTGTTCTTTTTCTTTCTTGCATCTCACACTCAGCCGCTCTTTTAAGCGAAGATTGGAATCAGGTATATAATTATCGTAAGCATCATCAAGTACTTGTCGCATAACGCCAGTAGATGCACGTTTTAACACTTCCTTAGATTGCTCCTTATCGATTACTGGAATCTCAAATTCATCTTCGAGCTCTGTATTTCTGGAGTCAATGGATACATCGTATAATTCTAAAAAAACATTATGACCGTATACAGCATAATTATTTATACTTTTTAATAATTTAAGTAAATTATCACCAGTTTGACTTAAGATAAGTCTATTAAGCAACTCCTTGATTTCAGAGGGATATTTTTCCAGTTTTTCTATTGATTTGTAATTTAAATCTAATTGTTCGGCAACTTCAGCGGTTGCCTTTCTGAATTTGTCTTGTCTACCGACCAAATAATCAATATCACAATTAAGCAAGTCACAAATATTATATAGGACATTGATATCGTCAGGCATTGACCTACCAGCAAACCAATTTTTCATTGTTTCGGAAATGTCTATTCCATATTTGTCATAATACTCGTTAGCAAACTTTGAGCGCTTACCATAACGTTTATTAACGATTTCGTTTAATTGATCCTGAAAGTTGCGATAAAGTTCCTTGTTTTTCTTTTTCCTCATTTTAGGCTCATCCCTTCCTGCATTAATTTACTCTCTCGTGTATATTAAACACTAAAATTGAAATTAAATATTTGTTTTAGTTTAATATAGTGACTGACAAACATTATATTAAGTGATATTATAAGGCAAGAAACAAACAAAATCAAGTGATTTTGCGTATGGAAGGAGTGAAATTTATGACAACTCTTAAAGAACAGATAAAGCAGAAGCGCCTGCGACAATATGAAGTGGCTGCATTCATTGGAATCAACGAGTTTACTTTAAGCCGCTGGCTGCGTGATGAAGATAATTTATCAGAAACGAAAAGAAAGATTATCGAAAAGGCTATGTTAGAGGCTGAGAAATCTATGAATTAGCGAGTATTGCGACTGCCCTGTTTGATTGGGAGCCGCTAACCTCAAAAAAATTGGAGGTAGAGAAAATGATAGAAAATCAATCTTTGGATGAACTTGAAAATTTGATGCTCAGACAAAGGAAAATTACAGAAAAAATGGAAAAAGTTATAAGAAAATTGATTCAAAATAATATAGAAGATGAAAAAATTGGAACTCATTCATCAGAAGATAACATACCAAAAATGATACCACTAAAACAAGCAAGCGAACAAACGGGACTTTCGTATTATGCGCTCCGAGGACTTTGCTTGGAGAACAAAATTATTTATGTTAAATCGGGGAGCAAATATTTAGTAAATTTTGGAAGTCTAGTTAATTTCTTGAATGGAGGTGACTCGCAATGATTAAACACAATGTGTATTCTCCGCTATTCAAAAAAGAAATTTTGATTGAAATAAAAAATACCAAGATGCTTAAAAAATGTATAAAAATTGCAAAAGAACTACAGCAAAAATATCTAAATAATCCAGAGGAATATAGAAAATTTCAAGAGTTAATCGATTCGTACGAGGAAACATTAGATTTGTCGAATGGAGGTAAATATGACATTTAAAGAGGCGGTAGAGTCCCTGAAAAGGACTCATAGTCAGCAAATTTTCAATTATTATGGGTTTGATAATCCGAGAAAAAAGTATCACGCCCTAGAACCTTCTTCGCATAATCGAGGTGATGCGCACCCAAGCATGGCGTTAAATACAAAAGGTGAGAGTTGGTATCTAAAAGATTTTGCAGGAGAATGTAAAACGTACTCGTCTATCGATTTAATAATGCTTAAAGAGGGTTTGAATTTTCCTGATGCAGTGCGTAGAGGTGCTGAGATTTGCGATATTTTCATTCAAGATGAAAAAACAAAAACACTACCGAAAGACATTAGATTTGTGATAGCTGGTTTGCATCGGCTGGCTGAGCGAGAGAATTTTTCTGTAAAGGAAATTGTTTCTGTAAAACATTATGAGTATAAAAATTCCGATAAAAAAAAGCTATTTGACAAGTATCGCATAGATTATATTGATAATACTGGAAAAAAATGTAAATATATAACGCAAGGAGTTGAAAAGAACGGTTTTTTGAGGGCGAAATTCAAGGATGGAGAATATCAATCTTACATTGCTATGTATGGAGATTTCCGAAAATTTACAGTAAGAGATAAAGTTTACATAGTTGAAGGCGAAAAATGTGTTGATATTTGTCATTCTAAAGGCATAGAAAATGTGGTTACGGCTGGCTCTTCCAATGATTGGAAATATAAAGGGGCGAAATTTGCTCCATATTTTAAAGATGCTAACACAATAATTTTGCAAGATAATGACATAGAAGGACAAACGCTCACAAAAGATATAATTTCTTGCTTATATGGGGTTGCATCTAGTATTAAGGTGTTGTTACCAGATTTAAGCAAAAAAGGGTCTGATGTAGCAGATTTTTTCGCTAATGGTGGAACCATGGAACGGTTGTTGGACATGGAAAAAAATTCACCCTATTACAAGAAAGGTGAGCAACCAAAGAAAAGTATTGCTGAAAAAACGATATTGAATAGTTCGGGAGATGAAGAGGAAAGCTTCGACATCTCATATTTTCATAAATTCAATGCTCGTGGAGAACCGACAGCGGTTATACATAATAGAGTTGCTGAGAACGTGAAAAAATTGTATTCGATATTTGTGTGTGACGTTCCATATTTGTATCGAGACGGAGTGTATCGTCCCGATGAAAAAGGAACAATGATAAAGGATATTATTAAACAACGTATTTTTCCAGATTTGCGAAAATCACAACTAATCAATCAAATTTACAATTTAATTGTTGATTCTAATGAGTTGCAGCGAAGTTTTGAGACTGTAAATAATTACTCTAAAAGCTGGATTAATTTTCAAGATTGTATGCTGGATGCTGCTACGATGCAGGAAAAACCGCACAATCCCAAATATTTGAGTATAAATCAATTACCTTGGAAATGGTGTGACATAAAATCTTCAACCAATGGACAGAAGATAGAAAAATTCATAAATTTTGCTATACCCGATAAGCAAGATAGGGAGATGCTCTTAGAATATTTTGGGTTAACATTTACTGTTGATACACGGCAGCAGGTTTCACTGTTGCTATGTGGATTAGGAGGTTCGGGAAAATCTGTTTTTATTCGATTAAACGAAGAAGCTGTTGGTGCTGAAAATACAAGCAATATCTCTTTGCAGGCATTGAGTAAGCGTTTTTCAACTTCTTTACTCGTAGGAAAATTGGTCAATGTTTACGCTGACTTACCTTATGATTCACTAGAAGAAACAGGGACTTTTAAATCATTAATTGGAGAGGACAGAATTTTCTCTGAACGAAAGGGATTTCAGGGTTTTATGTTCCGTAACTATAGTAAACAATTATTTTCAACCAATTTATTGCCGATTATACAAGGAGAGCGAAATAATGCGTTTTTTAGGAGAATTTTGATTTTAAAAATGGATCATATTCCTGATGAGCCTAACCCAGAATTATTTGAGCAGCTGAAGCCAGAAATTACTTATTTTATACTTTTGTGTGTGCAGGCATTACATAGAATGTATGAGCGTGGACATATCTTGCGGTCGGAGAATAGTCAGAAGGCAGTTAGGCAAATGAAAGCAGATTCCGACACTACAACGAGTTTCATTGATGAAGTTTGCTCTTTAAAAGCAGGTATCAAGACCGAGAGAAAGTTATTGTATAACGCATATGAAGAACATTGCAGAGAAGAAGGGAGACAAGCATTAAGTCGAACGAGTTTTTTTAAGGCTATGAGAGCCAAGGGATTTTCTGAAATTAGAGGAAAAAATAGTCGCTATTTTATCGGCATTTCTCTGGAAAAAAGTGACGGTGAAGATGACGGCGAGGCAGGATTTGTGACGGCAATCCAAGAGGAATTATCTGAAATTCCATTTTTAAAGTAACCGTTACAAGAAATTATGATGGGATGCCGTCAAGTTATTGTCAGCTTATCGTCAATTATTTTGCATAAAGTGACGGCAAAAAAACAAGAAAAATCAAGGGTTCTAGAAGTCTACCGTCAAAATCGTCATCTTTTTCTTTTGAAATTAGTATGAAATAAAAAATAGATTGTGTATACATATATATAATAAATATAGAGAAAAACTTGACGGTTCTGACGGCAGATTTAAAAATCTATCACAAATTGTTTTGTAAAGGGGTGATTTAGATGCAAACAGAATTTTATAAGCGATATATAAGGTCCATTAAATGGAAGAAGAAGGCAGCAGAAAGGATTGAATATGATGGTCGTAAATGCAGGATGTGCAACCGTCCTGAATCCACTTGTCGTAATGGATTATCTGTCCATCATATATCTTATAAGAATTTAGGACACGAATCGTTGAATGAGATTATAAGCCTTTGTCCAGGTTGCCATCAGAAACTACATCGTTACTTAAATGCAATAAAGGAGAAGGATTAGTTATGAATTTGAAAAATACAACATATTGGAGTTTGTTTGGAGATATTTGGGAATTTTTTAAGAAATACTATGATGCTCCCCGAAATTGGGAACAACTGATGAGTGAATGTAATATGATTTATTCCAAATATAAGGAAACCCAGATTGCAAATTTTAGTGGGGACTTGCTTATTAGTTGTGTTGATGAGTTAGAAAGGAGAGATAAAAATGAACAGAAATCGTAAAAAAATAATCGAGTCAGTATACGTGCCAGAAGATTTGCAACAATTTTTGAGCTGGGAAATTCGCAAAATAGATGGAGAAACTTTGAATGTTATTAAAGGAAAAAAGCAATCTCCGCGAGCAACGTTAACATCTGAAAAAGGAAGGAGGTTGGAAAGAAATGGGAAAAAGTAACTTTCCAAACGAAAAATTAAATGATTTAGACGGAAATTTTGTTTCAAACGTTGTGATGAGCCTACGAGAATTGAACGAATTAGGCAAGCCAGAATCAGACGAGGAAGTTGCGAAGCGAATTGATGAATATTTTGAGTTTTGCCAAAGAACTGGAATTCGCCCTGGCATTGAGTCGCTTTGCCTTATACTACATATTAGTAGAACAACACTTTTTAATTGGAATGCAGGTATAAATTGTTCTCGAGAAAGGCAAGCAATAATAAGCCGTGCTAAAAGTTTCATTGCGGCTTTTTTAGAGCAATGCGTGACACAAGGCAAGATATCTCCTCCAAGCGGTA
This sequence comes from Blautia sp., assembly GCA_030841965.1. GTDB lineage: Bacteria > Bacillota > Clostridia > Lachnospirales > Lachnospiraceae > JAUUSJ01. The sequence goes on along the minus strand of JAUUSJ010000012.1, from coordinate 9,073 downwards.
TTTTTTTGATGAAAAACTGGCTGAATTATCGAGATACCATATCTTTTGAAGATGCGACCGCAAGTCAGCAGACAACCGGCATACCAAGGGCATCCCGAGAGGAAATAGCCGCTCGACATGCTGGGGCAGAGCTTCCAGAGCTCCCAAATTTAGATTAACTATTTTATTTACAATATTTTCCATAAAAGAAAGAAAGAGAGGAATTTTATGATGAATTATAATTATGACCAGAGATGTATTTCCAAAGCGAGCCGTTATCGCAATAATATTTTAGCGTGTGAGATTTTATCCACATCTAAAGATTTTGGTATCGAGATTCGTTTTCCGTTTGGCAGTCAAACTGTGAGAATTTATCCGAGTGATTTTGAGATTAGGCAGTATGAGCCAGGGATGTATGTTGATGTATGCGCTCGAAGTCTGAATGGAGAAATAAAAAGCGCACAACTTTTAGGACTAACACCACCGACATTTATACCAGAGAACTAAAGTTGCCAAGTGGCTAAAATCGATTCTATTGCTAGAAATTAGGCTTGAATTTTAGCCACTTACCCTAGGTAATAGTGTTTCATGGGTTAGAACTGAGCTACAGACAGGAAAAACATATTTAATTTAAGATTTATATATTTAGTATTAAAATAAATCCTATTAAAAAAGTATCAAAAATATTGACTTTTCCTTTAATATTTAGTAGTATTATAGTATTGAATTTAACATTAGTTTAATATGATACGGAATGGAGGAAAAGACAATGTGTGAATATGGATATGTGAGGGTAAGTACATTGAAACAGAAAGTAGAAAGGCAGATTGTCAATATAAAGAAAAAATATCCTGCTGCCATTATCATTGATGAATCATACACAGGGACAAGCATGAACAGACCGAGATGGAATAAGTTAGTTGAAGCATTGAAGCCAGGCGATACAGTTGTATTTGATGAAGTTTCCAGGATGGCGAGAACAGCACAAGAAGGGTTTGAAACTTATTTGGACTTATATAACAAAGGAGTCAATCTTGTGTTCTTAAAAGAACATCACATAGATACAGAGGTATATAGGCAGACACTTAATAATCATATTACCTTAACTGGCGGTGATATAGACTGTATATTGCAAGGGGTAAATGAGTATCTTATGATACTTGCTAAGAAACAAATAGAAATAGCCTTTAATACAGCAGAGCAAGAAGTTGATTATTTGCACATGAGAGTTAAGGAAGGAATAGCAAAAGCGAGGACAGAAGGAAAGCAAATAGGCAGAGCAGAAGGCAGCAAGATAGAAACAAAAAAATCTAAAGATATGAAACAAAAGATTTTAAAGTTATCAAAGGATTTTGATGGAACATTAAAAGATATTGAGTGTATGCAATTGTTGAAAATTGCACGAAATACTTTTTATAAATATAAAAGAGAATTGAAATCGGAACAAGGCAGGAGCTAATCTCTGTTTTTTTTCACCTTGAATTCTTGTATGCTGGCATTAAATAAAGATGGCGGTAGGGGTCTAAATCGAGGGCTTTCGGGGCGCTATGTTACCTCTCCAAATTTCCGAAAAAAAATAAAAAGGCTCTTTTTAGGACGATGGAGTTTTAAATAATGACTCCATGTCATTAGAAGCCCTAGAGTTGCCTTTAAGTGACTTTTCTTTGTAACGGATGTTATTTTATTCTAAAGTCGTGATAAGTTGGCAGAATGCTAGATATAGCAGTAGAACGATTGTAATGAAAAATTATTTTTTTAGACCTTAAATTCTCTTGCAATATTTTATAGAATATGATAGGGTAAAAATAACAGTAGGGATGCGCAAAACAACCGCTCTTACAAATGTGCTTTATAAAAAAGTCGTCATCAGGCAGGATGGCGACTTGCTTTTTTCCCTTAAAAATCTGATAGCACAGACTTATAAGGGCAACGATAAATATTCCAATCTGAATTAAGTCAGTATATGTAACATACATTGCTATCACCCTCCTTTCACAAAAGACAGGAGGGTTTTGGTGTCCCTCCTATAATAAAAAAAGAGGGCAGTCGCCTTGCTTAGTGCATCCCTGTATAACTATATCATTTAACTTCTTTCTCTACAAGTATTATTTTATCTCCTATTTTTTTACTAAGAAAATGTTGCTAAAATGGCAACACCTTATATCTAACAGATTCCCAAAAAAGGCATCTGCTGAATGAGTCCTATAAAACATATTCTATTCTGCTGCCAAATTAATTTTTAAAGAATCTTCTTTTCTTGTAACGGTTTCTTGTATTCTCAACCATCTGTATTCCATAAAAAATAACCGCTACCATAAAAGGCAACGGTTACCATACATGACATTATTAAAATGTTCAAAAATTCAATCCGTATATATTGTGCTATAAATGATATAAAGATACAATATATAGTGCTTAGAAAAATATTTATCTTGTTTCTATTGCGTCAAATTTTGACGTATCCTCTTTGTTTTTGGGAAAAGTGATATTTAGCTTAAATTAAGTTGCGAGAAGTCGATATATAAATCTTCATATATCCCAGCTTTGACAGAATCAGAGAAAGTATAATCACCAGTATCCTCTGTTTCAAAATTATATATAAGAATTCTATTTTTATCAGGGTCTACAATCCAATATTCACGAACTCCTGTCATACGATATTTAAAGAGTTTCGTATAATAATCCATTCTTCGGCTACTAGGCGAGACAATTTCAATAATCCAGTCTGGAGCACCTTTACAGCCTCTATCATTTATCTTATTAGGGTCACAAATAACTGATATATCTGGTTCTACGTAAGTATTAGAGGATTCGTCCAAGTATACAGCGAAAGGGGCAGGAAAAACCTCGCAGGAACCGTTATTTTTTTGTATATGGTTTAAGATTTGGGCGGATAAGTGCATGGATAGTCGTTGATGTCTTGTGTTTGGTGGAGCCATATAGTAGATTCTGCCATCTATTAGCTCTGCTCTTTTATCTTCTGGAAGGGAATAAATATCTTCAATGGTATAAGTTCTGTTTTTTGGTAACGGCATGATAACACGTCCTTTCAATATAAAAGTCTGGATTGTTTGTGATTATAATCTTTTATATACATCTCCACGATTATCTATATTTTCTATCGTGATAATTTTTACAACCTCATCAATACTATATAGTATTCTGCAATCGCCGACACGCAAACGGTATAAATTATATCCTTTCATTTTCTTTATGTCCGTTCCGTTTGGCAGTTTATAGATTGCTTTATATAATCTAAGCCGTTGAGTTTTATCTTGTTTATTAAGAAATTTCTGTGCCGCCTTTTCAAATTCAATCTTGTAAATCTGCATATGTCAAGCCTTCCTTTTTTAATAATTCGTCAAATGATATTTTTGTACCGTCATTTTCTTTTTTTGCTTCTGCAATCATTTCTAAATCCCATTCATCTGGCTCAACTTCCTCCATGAGCAGCCCCTTGACACTATTCAACATATCAATAACAAAAACTAATTTGCTTTCTGGTATCTCGTCTATTAACTGTAATGCTTTTTCTTTATTACTCATTCTTAACAACCTCTCTTTCTACATCTCTTTCCATTGTTTCATCTATTGCTCTAATGACAAAAGCGTTCATGCTTTCCCCCATTTCTTCGGAATGTTTTTTGATGATAGCTTTTTGCCCTTTAGGTACTCTGATTCGCACATCTTCGACAGATTCTTTGAGGTATTTTGCACTAGCTCTTCGTCTTGCATCTGTTTGGCCTGTATAATAGCTTTTCTTTTTGTCTGACATATTACACCTTCTTTCTCCTAAAATTATGGGAAGGGGAAAATAAAGAGTCTCCTTCTCCATTTTATATTGATATTATAACACATGTCAATATGTGTGTCCATATGCAAAATACCTAAAAATAGAATGTATGTGTACCCACATATTCATCTAAAACGTCAATAGATATATGTGTACCCATATGCTATAATAAACTTAATCTACTTTAGGAATTAGATAAAACCAAAAGGATTGAGGTGATTGATATAGGCAGGCGAGCAAGGAAATATCAACCACGACCATTTGAGAGTAGAGGTGATAATTTATCAGCTAATATTTATTTGTCGATGATAAAGTCTAAGGCTTGGGAGAATTTATCCAATAATGCAAAAGTGTTGTATCTTTATATGAAATTGCAACTTTATGGAGCAAATACAATAGAAGGACATCCACCAGAGGATTTTTATTTTAATACTGCGATGATAACACAGACATATAAATTATATACGAATATGTCACAGTTCCGCAAAGATAGACAATTATTAATTGATAATGGATTTATTGAAATCATAGAAAATGGTCGTTTTAGTCGGACAAAAAATATTTACCGATTGTCAGCCAAATGGCAAGAAATAAAATAAGTCAAGTTGTTTTGGCTGATACAGAATTGTACAAGTATACGGATACAGATTTGTACATAGTTCCAAGAAAATAGTAAAGAAAATACGTTTCACACTGGTACAGATTTGTACGAGGATTATAGTAAGTGTTTTACTAGATACAAAATTGTACCAGAATTAAAGTAATTCACCATACCAGTATATAAAAAGGCACGCCTTAAATGGTTTTGTAACGGTTTATGTGGAGTATATAAGAGGAAGCCAAAAAAAGAAAGGAAGAGGTAAAGATATGAGAGAAGAGAGTAGGACATTGGCAAGCGAGGTAATCAAAGGACAGCAGGAGGTGATGATAAATATTTTGACAGAATTAGAATTAGTGGAGAATGACTTAGAAAAGACGGAATTCATTATTTCTGAGATAGGAGATTTGACGGCTAGGATACCAAAGACCCAAGAAGAGACACTATTATTTGCTCGTGATATGACAAGGATGAATATATTGGCACATATTGCTTTAGATTATCTAGGTAAGATAGGGAATAAAGTATGTGAATTGCGAGAAAGGATGGGAGAATATGAATTATAAGAAAGAGATTATGAACATGGTTGAGAAAATTCAAAATGAGGACTATTTAAAAAAGATATATGATTTTGTGTCAGTTCCTTATGAAAAAGATAAAAAAGAGAGAGGAGAAAAATAAATGGATTATAAAAAAATGATTATCGAGATGATTGAAAAAATGGAAAATGAGGATTACTTGCAAAATATTTTTTATTTTGTAAAAGTCATGTTTGAAAAAGAGAAAGGAAAAAAGTAAATGGATTACAAAAAGCTGATTATTGATTTACTTAATAAAACAAGTAACGAGCAGATATTGAAATGTGTATATAGATTATTAGAATATTTATATTTAAAAGAAGAGCCGTTACAAGAAAAATAGCTGTGCAGGTAAATATATTGGTTGTTCTTCATGGAAGAGGAATGAGATAAGATGTTATATCCAGATATACCAAAAGATATAAAAAGAATCCAAAAATCAATACAAGCTCTTGAATGGCAACTAACGCAAGATATGACGGAGGAAGATAAAAATATCCATATGCAGGTATTAGAGCAATATAAAAGGGCATTGGATGGAAAAGTGAAAGTGCCAGAGCTGATAAGGATGACGGATTTAAAAGATGGAGAAAAAAACTAAAGCTTTAATGAAAAATATTTTGATTTTTTGTTATGATTTAAGAGTTACAAGGTAGGAATAGAAGGATATTTTTGACTAACATTTGACTAACAAAAGTAAAAAAAACGTGTGAAAAAATACAAAAGTTAGAAAAAGAGAAAAACGCTTTTTATAAGGAAAAAACTACGTTAAAATACAATACGAAAAGATATATTTATAAAAAAAACGTACTTTTGAAATTTGGTAAGGCGGAGGTCGGGGGTTCAAGTCCCCTAGGCAGCTTAGAGAAAACCCTGTATTTGTGATGAATACAGGGTTTTTTTGCGTCCTGCCAAAAAAAGGGGCAAAAAAGAGGCAAATAAGTTGTATATATTTCATAAAAACATCCTAAAAATTACAATTATTTTAAAAAATATTAAAAAATATTAAAAAAGTATTAACAAATAAAGAAAACTATGTTATAATCAATTCATAAATGAGGGGAGATAGCGAGGTATCGGATATATCCGTTCGCTATAAGGAGGAGTATATTTAAAGGAGAGTTTTTATGATACATATAATCAAAAAAGGACTTATTATGATGGCGATGTCCGCCATGACAGTAGGAGGAGTGGCACAGGGAGTGTTGCTTCCCCCGATGCAGGTGGAGGCAGCTACGAAGATAACAAGCATCCAGTTAAATAGAACTAAGAAAAATTTAAGACCGGGCAAGAAGTTTGAGCTTATTGTCACAGATAATAACGGAAAAAAGATTTCTGCATCCAAACTTACATGGTCTAGTAACAATAAAAAGATTGCCACCGTATCTAGTAATGGTGTAGTAAAAGGTGTAAAAAAGGGAAAAGCGGTTATCACTGGTAAGTTAAAAGGCACGAATAAAAAGGTGCAATGTGTATTTACTATCTACAATATAAAAAATAGCCTAGAGCTAAGTCATGCCAATATGACACTTACCGCTGGTGAGACGGAAGCGATAAGCGTTGATATTTGCCGTGTTGACCAGACAAGTACAGACCCATCTTGGGTGACATTTTCAAGCTCTAATTCCTCGGTCGCAAGCATTGATGCAAAGGGAAGAGTGAAAGCAAAAAAAGCAGGAACTGCCACTATCACGGCGAAGCTGAAAAAAACGTATAAATCTGCTGTATGTAAAGTGACGGTAAAAGCAAAGCCTATTGCAACGACAGCAAAGAAAACAACTACTACAACAGCAAAGAAAAAGACAACTAGCCAAAAAAATTATACAACACTTCGAGTGAAGACAACTGCCTATTGTAACTGCCGGGCTTGTTGTGGCTCTTGGGCAGGCGGACCGACCGCTTCCGGAAAGATGCCAAAAGAGGGCAGAACAATCGCAGTAGATAAAAATGTCATCCCACTTGGAACAAAAGTAGAAATTGATGGCAAGATTTACATAGCGGAGGATACAGGAGGTTCCGTAAAAGGAAACTGGATTGACATATATTTTGAGAAACATTCCGATACGAATAAGTATGGTGTTCAGTATAAGACTGTGAAAGTATATAAAAAATAAAGAGACGATTGTGAAGATAAATATATTTTTTCATTGCTGTAAAACTTATTATATGCTATGATAGGAAAGAAAAGTTTTGAGAAAGCAAAGAAATATGGATATTTACTGTATTTTTTTGAAAATTCAGATAAAAATCTAGAATAAGAGGAGTACTCAAGAGAATCAAAATATTTCTATGAAGAATTGGTATAGATTAGGAGGAAAAGACAGTATGGAAAAAGAAAATACTTCAAAGAACTTTATTGAACAATTTATCGATGAGGATTTGGCAGAGGGGAAATATACTCAGGTTGTTACTAGATTTCCACCTGAGCCAAATGGATACTTGCATATTGGACATGCAAAATCTATCTTATTAAACTATGGATTATCTCAAAAATATAATGGAACCTTCCATCTTCGGTTTGACGATACAAACCCAACAAAAGAAAAAACAGAGTATGTCGATTCGATTTTGGAAGATGTAAAATGGCTAGGAGCTGATTTTGGAGAAAATTTATTTTTCGCATCCGATTATTTTGACCAGATGTATGAGGCTGCGATTAAGCTGATTAAAAAGGGAAAGGCATATGTCTGTGACTTATCTCCAGAACAGATTCGAGAGTACCGAGGTACACTAAAGGAGCCAGGAAAAAATAGCCCTTACCGTGACCGCTCTATAGAGGAAAACTTGGATTTATTTGAGAAAATGAAAAATGGTGAGTTTGAGGACGGTTCCAAAGTTCTCCGCGCAAAAATCGATATGGCTTCTGCTAATATTAATATGAGAGACCCAATTTTATACCGTGTGGCAAAGATTGAGCATCATAATACAAAGGATAAATGGTGTATCTATCCAATGTATGATTTCGCCCATCCAATTGAGGACGCAATCGAGGGAGTTTCCCATTCCATCTGTACTCTTGAATTTGAAGACCATAGACCTTTATATGACTGGGTCGTGCGAGAACTCGAGTATGAAGTTCCACCAAGACAGATTGAGTTTGCAAAATTATATTTGACAAATGTCGTGACTGGAAAGCGCTATATCAAAAAACTTGTCGACGAGGGGATTGTCGATGGATGGGATGACCCAAGACTTGTGACATTGAGTGCACTTAGAAGAAGAGGATTTACGAGAGAATCCATCAAGAAATTCATGGAGTTAGTTGGTATTTCTAAGGCACAAAGCTCCGTCGATTACGGAATGCTTGAGTATTGTATCCGTGAGGATTTAAAGATGAAAAGGTCCCGTGTTATGGCGGTATTAGACCCAATTAAGCTTGTCATTACGAATTATGAGGAGGATAAGATAGAATATCTCGAGGTAAAGAATAATCAAGAAAACGAAGAACTTGGAACGAGAATGGTTCCTTTCGGTCGTGAACTTTATATTGAGAGAGAAGATTTCATGATTGAGCCTCCAAAGAAATATTTCCGCCTCTTCCCAGGCAACGAAGTGCGCCTTATGAATGCCTACTTTGTAAAATGCAATGAATATTTTACAGATGAGGATGGAAATGTAACAGAAATTCACTGTACCTATGACCCTGAGACAAAAAGCGGTTCTGGATTTACTGGAAGAAAAGTAAAGGGAACGATCCACTGGGTTTATGCTCCTACTGCTGTGGAGGCAGAAGTTCGTCTGTATGAGAATATTGTCGATGAGGAGAAGGGCGTTTATAATGAGGATGGAAGCCTTAACTTAAATCCAAACTCCCTGACCATTAAGGAAAAATGCTATCTAGAACCAAGCTTAAAGGACGCAAAGCCTATGGATAGCTTCCAGTTTGTTCGCAACGGATATTTCTGCGTGGATTCTAAAGATTCCACAGAGGAGAAACCAGTGTTTAATCGAATCGTATCACTAAAGAGTTCCTTCAAATTGCCAAAATAAAAGGTTTTTCTCAGAATTAGAGCGAGGATTCAAAAAGAATTTTATAGAGTTTTGTCAGTACACAGCGAAGAGAGCCCGTCAATATGTCCTCTAAAAACGATAGAGAGTGGAGCGGTTTTTCGATATACTTAGCTT
>JAUUSJ010000233.1 GCA_030841965.1 Blautia sp. | reverse complement strand
GCAAAGCTAAGTATATCGAAAAACCGCTCCACTCTCTATCGTTTTTAGAGGATATCTCGACGGACTCTCTTGGCTGTGTGCTGGGAAAACACTATTGAAAAGCACCCGCCTGTGATGCCAACCAACCGACCTGTACGCCGTACTGGAAAAACACTATTGAAATGCACTATCAAATTCTTTTTTGGTACCAGAGTCAAAAGGTATCTTTATTGTCTGTTATAGATATCGAAACATTTCTTTGGCGTCTTCTTTTTTGGCAGAATCGGAAATTACAAGGATTTCTGCCTTTACTGTTTTATTGCCAAATTGAATTTCAACGATATCTCCTACGTTTACATTCAAGCTTGCCTTCGCTGGCTTTCCATTTACACTCACTCTGCCAGCATCGCATGCCTCGTTTGCCACAGTTCTTCGCTTAATTAAGCGAGATACTTTTAAAAATTTATCTAACCTCATATTTGTTCTCCTCTTTCTTTTCTCGCCATTGACTATAATGACAAATATACTTTTTCGTTTTTCGACACTTTTCCTACTGTAATCTTTGCTCAATCTTGGCAACATTATTTCCTATTTTTTGCCATTTCATACTCTGTGCAGATAAAGATGGCAAAAAGGCTGTCACAAAATAATCGTATATTTTGCAACAGCCTAATAATCTTTGTAAACTTCTGCCAAGCATTCCTTTACTTATTTATTAATCTGCTCTTTTAAAGCCTTTCCTGGTTTGAATTTAGGAGCTTTGGATGCAGGAATCATAATTGTCTCTTTTGTTCTTGGGTTTCTTCCCTCTCTCTCAGCTCTCTCAGATACTTCAAAAGTACCAAATCCAACTAACTGGATTTTCTCGCCTTTTGCCAACTCTTCTGCTACGATATCTGTAAATGCTTTTAATGCCTTTTCAGCCTCTTTTTTTGTAAGTTCTGTTTTTCCTGCAATAGCTGCAACTAATTCTGTTTTGTTCATGGATTGTCTCCTCCTTAAAATTCCAAAATTCTCATGAGCCATCTCTTAACCGTAAGTTGACCTATCTACGGACCAACTATGATAGCTGTGATGATAGCCATGAGCTCTACAACTAACTTATTCATCTTTTTGTTCGACACCGCCACATAAACTGCCCATTACCGAAATGTGAATCCAAGTGGTGATTGTGGGAGCAATATGCGGAGCAATCAGCTTTCATGGATGGTGATATCTGCATCAGCAGACATATCCGTTTATTATAAAAGCGCCTATAGACTTATTTATACTAGTTTATCGGGTATTTGTCAAGAATTTTATCTCGAATTTTCATGAATTTATTGTATCGCTCAAGCGGTTCTCTAAAATTCAGAAAAAATTGTGGAAGTTTACCTCAAAAATATATGACATATCTTTTTTCTTTTATCATATATTATTAGTGAATTTGCTCTAGGGAGTTATTTATGAATCATGACGAACATTCTCTAAAATTAGAACAAAAGATTAGCCTCTCTAATCGAACCTCCGGCTATGTCACAGGGGTGAAGGAAGTCATCTCCTTTGACCCGAGAGAAATCGTACTCGATACGGAACAAGGTGGACTCATGATTAAAGGCTCCGACTTGCATATCACAAAGCTTGCGGTAGATAAAGGAAATGTAGAAATCACAGGATGTGTGGATAGTATGACTTATTCTAATACAAATTTTTCCAAAAATAATTCCAGTCTCCTGCAACGGCTTTTCAGGTAGTATATCGGTAATATATTATGAATGATTTTATTTATCATCAGTTTTTTCTTTTATTTTTAAGTTTTCTGCTCGGAATTTTTATCGCTTTTTTTTATGATATATTTCGAGCCTTTCGGAAAACAATTCACCATTCCGAGAGATTCGTAGCATTTGAGGATTTATTTTTTTGGATTATTTGTTCTTTCTTTATTTTTTTCTTATTATACTATTATAATGATGGAAATATTCGGTCCTATGCTGTTTGGGGGATTGTTCTAGGTATTTTATTTTATATTTTAGTTTGCACTTCCTATATAATGGCATTCCTCCTTTTCTTTTTTCGGATTTCCACTGCCGTTATGAGAAAATTTCTCTTTTTCCTACATTTACCTGTGAAATTTTTTCTTAAAGTTTTATTAAATCCATTGAAAAAAATATACCGAACGATTAGAATAGTTTTAAGAACCCGATAAATAGTATATTTTTAGTTAAGAAAGGACCGATTGGATGCCTAAAAAGATTAAAGTATCGACAAACAAGAATCCAAAACGAAAGATTTTCACTCCGCAAGTTTTTCTGATTATTGTGATTGTGATTGTTTTATTGCTTGTCATTTTAATACATAGTCAACATTTAGCTAAGAAATCTGAAGAGTATACAAAACAGATTGAACAGCTCGATGAACAGATAAAAGAAGCAGAGAATGAGGCGGAGGAATTGAAGAAACAAGAAGAATACCAGCAGACGGATGAATTCAAGGAAGAAGTCGCCCGAACACAGCTTGGTATGATAAAACCGACGGAAAAAATTTTCAAATCTGTCGAATAAACTCTTGACATTTATTTTTTGATATGGTACAGTATCTGAGTATTGACGCCGAAGACAGTAGGTGCCGTAAGGCATAACGTATCACACCTACCGAGGGATGCATACTTAAATACTCACTTGAGATTTTGTCGCTCTCTGTCTTCAGACAGGGAGCTTTTTTTATATCGTGTCCTGCGTCAAGGAAATGCAGACGATACCGTCTGTGGTCGAGAGATTATCTCCCGACCAATCAATAATACAGGAGGTGCAAGACAACCATGGCTAAAGTAGAATTAAAACAGCCTATCGTAGATACAATCAAAGAGCAGATTCAGGATGCTCAAGGTGTCGTTTTAGTTGATTATCGTGGAATCACTGTAGAACAGGATACTAGCCTTCGTAAACAGATGAGAGAATCCGATGTTGTTTACAAAGTATACAAAAACACAATGATTAAACGTGCTATCGAAGGTACAGAGTTCGAGCCATTAAGCTCTGAGCTTGAGGGTCCTACAGCTATCGCAATCTCTAAGACAGACGCTACTGCTCCTGCAAGAATCTTATCTAAGTTTGCTTCAGATAATAAGTTAAAAACTTTAACTTTAAAATCTGGTGTAGTAGAGGGTAAATACTACGATAAAGATGGAATCAAGCTTATCGCTACTATCCCATCAAGAGACGAATTACTTGCCAAATTCCTTGGAAGTATCCAGTCCCCTATCGCAAACTTCGCTCGTGTTATCAAACAGATTGCAGAAAGCAAAGAGGCGTAAGTTTTATCCGATTTTTCTTAAATTGGAAAAGAGATTTCCAGCTATCGCATAAGCTGGTATTTATATGAAATTAAAATAATATCAAAATGGAGGAAATAAAGATGACAACTCAAGAAATCATTGAAGTAATCAAAGGTTTATCCGTATTAGAATTAAATGACTTAGTAAAAGCATGTGAGGAAGAATTTGGTGTATCCGCAGCAGCAGGTGTTGTAGTTGCAGCAGCAGGCGGAGCAGCAGCAGAGGAAGAGAAGACAGAGTTTGACGTAGAGTTAACAGAAATCGGAGCAGCTAAGGTTAAAGTTATCAAAGTTGTTCGTGAGATCACAGGCTTAGGATTAAAAGAGGCTAAGGCAGCAGTTGATGGCGCTCCTAAGGTTATCAAAGAGGGCGTTTCTAAAGAAGAGGCTGAGTCTATTAAGGCTAAATTGGAAGCTGAAGGCGCTAAAGCTACAATCAAATAATTTAACTTGCACTTTCCAAGAGTCATTGCTTATGGGCGATGGCTCTTTTTTTGTGGAATTTTCTAAAGGAAAAGAAAATAATTTTAAACTAAAATTTGAAAAATTCATTTTCCATTGTATAGATTTCTGTTTTTTACAGATAATAACATCAAATACCAAATTTGTTAGATATAAGGGAATGGAGGAATTTTTTATGAAAGCTACAGGAATTGTGAGGAGAATTGATGATTTGGGGAGAGTGGTTGTTCCAAAAGAGATTCGCAGAACTTTGAGAATCCGAGAGGGAGACCCGTTGGAGATTTTTACGGACCGAGAGGGAGAGGTGATTTTAAAGAAGTACTCTCCAATTGGGGAGCTCAGTGTGTTTGCACAGCAATATGCGGATGCGGTGAATCAGTCACTTGGACATATCGTTTGCATTAGTGACCGAGACCAGATTATTGCGGTTTCAGGGATTTCTAAGAAGGAATGGCTTGGACTAGCTCTTCATCCAAGTTTGGAGGAGAGTATTGAGAATCGGAGAACGATTGTGGCGAAAAAGGGGGAAAAGGATTTTATTGCGATTACGAAGTATAATAATGAGGAGATTTTGTCGGAGGCGATTTCTACTATTATATGCCAAGGGGATGCGATTGGGGCTATTATTATATTTTCTAAGGATTTGAGGGCACAGTTTGGGTTGATTGAGAAGACACAGGTTATTACGGGGGCGTGTTTTTTGGGGAAACAGATGGAGGCGTAGGGGAAAATATTGTGGAGTAAAGGGGATGGGTGGAGACGCTAAGAGAGCGAGGGGATTGGCGAATAAAGGAATGGATGGAGACGCTAAGAGAGCGAGGGGATTGGCAAATAAAGGAATGGATGGAGACGCTAAGAGAGCGAGCAGATATCTCCTCCGCAAACACGTTCGTTCCCACGGT
>JAUUSJ010000232.1 GCA_030841965.1 Blautia sp. | reverse complement strand
ACTTCAATCTTAACTAAATGACATTGCTTTGCCGCTGGAGCACTGTCTGAGCGCCAAAGGCGCGAGTTTGCGGGAGGCGGCAAAAATCAGCGTATGTCGAAAAACCGTGGGAACGAACGTGTTTTTAGAGGACATATGGACGGACTCTCTTAGCGTCTCTCCTCTCAATTCATCTAGCATCTATCCCCATCTTACTTTAATATCTCCACCTGCCTTTGAATTCGAGTCTTTAACTTATCCTTAAAATCTTCCGGCTCCACCACCTGAAGAAACGGTCCAAAAGATAAGATTTGAATTAAAATCTCTGTCTCATCATTCTTGTCATAATAAATCACCATCGAATAATGTACCTCATCTATCCGAGTCGTTTCCTTCTGTAAATACGAAAACTGGAGCATAGCTCGATTTAATGCGTTTCTCTCATCGGTAATAATAACAGAAAGAAATCTCCTTTCGAGCCCTTCTTCCTTTTCTTCTTCCCCCTGCTCTTTCTTTTCCCTCTCTAAACTCTTTGACTTTTCCAAACCTTCCGCTTCTTCCAAACTCTTTAAAGCTTTTGAAACTTTGGAAGATTCTTTCCACTCAGAACAATCTAATATACGCGCCAAATTGATTTCTGTCTTTGGGTAGATATCATTTCCAGATGTATCCAAAAATAATCGAAATTTATCATCTTTCGTGGAGTATTCTAAGTTTTCTGGTTTCCCATAAACCTCATGTTCAAGTCCCGTTTTTCCCATAAACTTCACATATAGACTTGTATCAGTCCGAAAAGCATTTCGTATCGTTTTAAAATGCTGTCTATATCTCAAATCATCATAAGGGTCCCCATCTTGATATTGGTCATAATAGACAAACATATCTGGCGTATATAATGGTTCTACGTCCATATTTTCAAGCTCATTTATATCAGGCTCAAAGAGAGCGATTCTCTTATCTTGCAAAATTGCCTTTAGCCATCGCTTTTGAAGGAGAGTTAACGGTTGCGTTGGAGAATATTTGATAGGTGTCTTTAGTTTTTCTGTCAAGAATGGCCATTCCATTTTCCTTAATGCATCTGGTATTGTCATCATGCTCTCTCCAAATGCCTCTTCCTTGACAATATCTAGTATTTGTTTTTTAGTCAGTTTTTTGTCAACGGCCTTTTTTAATATTTTTGCAACGGTATTAAAATAACAGCTATAGATTTCATGAAATAACATCTTTTGTACCTCGTCTGTTTCTATTTATAGGAAGATTAATTATCGAAGTAAAGTTGATAGACAGATTCCAAATCCTGTCTAAATTTCTCAGTCACCTCGGGATTACTACATGAGAGTTCTAGAATACGCCCAGTAAATGTCCGAATCCAGGGCAACATCTCCGCCGCGTCATAGACATCTGTTGTAAATAAATATTGATTTTGGGAAATTTCTTGTACTTGTCCGTTTCTTTTCTCTCGCTTAAGGCGCTCTACAATAAAAGATTCCTCCTCGGTTGCGTGGATAAGCATTTCTAAATGTTCGGTATGGACACCATCGCCGATGGAGACACCCCATAAATAGCGGCTTATCCTCTCGTAATGCCTCTCAAATATCTCCCTTTCCTCATCAGAGGCGGTTTTTATTATTTCTTTGTCTTCTTTTTTAGAGAAAACGGTTACCTGTTTTGCTTTTAGAAGATGGTCTAAGCGGTAAAAAGCAGGTCGATTATTTTCTATCTCCCAAACGAGAACATACTGCCTTCCCGTCTGCCTGCTTAAGTAAATTCTAAGCGGGAATACGAGCTGTTCAACCACAGTTTTTGTATCATACTTTGGAATCCGAAGAATGAGATAGGCGTGATTGCTCATTCCTGTGAGAAGACTGCACATAATTTCACTGTCTAGGGCTTGGAGTAAAAAATGATGCTTGAATTGAAAATACTTTGGCGTATCGGTTAATTTATCTAGTAAAAATGACCCGATAACTCCCATGGCATCTGTCTCAGAGTAAAAAGCCAATGCATCTGCCCATTTTTCCAGGCAAATATGGTCGACCGTTTTTTTATAGAGACGGCGAGATTTACTCACTTCGCTGCATTCAATTAAGCCTATTTTTTCATATTCCTTTATTTTCTTGCGAAAAGTTGACTCGTCCATTATAAAATCTATTCCCAATTCATCCAGCTTATTTGCAACCATTTCTAATAGAGATTTTATAGAATAGGCTTTTCCATCCTCTAAAATATCCATAAGATAAAAATGAAGAGTGATGTCATTTGCAGTAAAGCTTTTTGCCTTAAATGGCAGATAGAGAGGATTATGTATGGTTGTCCGATTGTCGACAGATAGATATACGATTTTCCCAGAAGGTTCTTGTCTATAAGAAACGTAATCCATAAGCCAGCTTTCCACTCTTCTTCGTTGATTATCGTACTGGCGTTTACTCTTCAATTGGTATTGGTCTCTTTGTTTAAATCCATATACATAAAATTCTCGCATATATTCTCTTATTTTTTCAAAGTCTTTTATGAGTTCACTGTAAGCCATATTTTCACCTTCTATTCATTTCATTTATCGTCAAGTGGGATTTGCATATTATATGGAAAATTATAGCATAAACTATTTTACTGTATTCTTTGCTTTGCGGCTTAATAGTCGAAAGCAGATGAAGAAAAATATAATTCCATATACGGTCGTGATAGGTGTCGCAAGTCCGACGAGCATTAATGAAGTATTCGGCAGTTTGGACATCAGTATGGATACAGGAATACGGATGCAAAAGGCAGAGCTGATTCCCTGTATCATAACAGGAAGGCTATTGCCAGAACCATTGAAATAACCGATGCTGCTAAATAAAATACAAGTAAGAATACATTCTGGGGCAAAGCCTTTTAAATAAAGCGCACTCTGTGCGATAACTTCGGCGTCACTCGTAAATAGAGAGGAAATCACTCCGCCGCCGAAGAAGCCGACGCAGAAAATGACGACTCCAAGGCTGGCTCCGGTAATCATGGCGGTGAAGAATCCCTTCTTTGCGCGGTCTAATTTTCCAGCGCCGATATTTTGTGCCACAAAGGCGGAGACGGTCTGCATAACGGACGATGGAACGAGCATGATAAAGGACACAATTTTTTGTGCCACACCGTATCCAGCAGAAGGCATTAATCCCATATTGTTGATGATGGTATTAATGACGAGGAAAGAAATTTGTACCATGGCTTCCTGTAATGCAATGGGAACTCCTATGTTTAAGATTTTTTTCAGTTCTTCTGGGTAAACCTTACATTGTTTGAGAGAAAACGAGATAGGAAGAGATTGTTTCCGAAGTACAAACAATGATATGATGACGGATACAAGCTGTGCGAGGACAGTAGCCAAGGCAGCTCCGGAGGCATCCATATGGAGGGCACCGACGAAAACTAAATCTCCGATGATATTTACCACACAGGCGATTCCGACAAAAATAAAAGGAAGATTCGCATTTCCGACACCTCGCAAAATACCGCTGATGACATTGTATGCGATAATGATTAGGATACCAGCGGAACAGATTCTGACATAAGTGACGGCTTTTTCGTAGGACGCCTCTGGAACTTGTAAAAGCGTCATAAGATTACCGGCAAATACTTCGAGTAAAACGGTGAGAATAATTCCGAGTACGGCAAATAGAATAATCGTTGTCCCGACAGCATCCCCTGCTTTTTCTGGTTTTTTTTCTCCGATATGTTGTCCAATCAAGACAGTGGAGCCCATCGCAAGACTGGTGATGACAAAGGTTACCATCTGCATAAAAGTACTTCCAGTGCCGACGGCTGAGATGCCGGAGGCATCACCGAATTGTCCTACGACTAAAAGGTCCACGGCGCCGTAGGCGGCCTGTAAGATGAGAGAGCCCAAAACAGGCAGTGCAAATTTGATGAGAGCCCCAAATACAGAGCCCTCCACAAATGAGAGTTCTTTTTGTTTTTCCATTTTATCTTTTTTCCTCCTCAATTCCTGGCATAGTATGCCGTAATTTTTCAATAATATCGATTGCTTCTTTTGCTTGCTCATCACTAATATCAGAAAGAGCATCCGCCCAATCAGAATGAAATTTATGTACATGGCGCTCCACACAGGATAGACCGGCGTCAGTCAGAGAGAGTAGAGTGACTCGCTTGTCTGTCTTATCGGTGAGTTTTTGGACAAGACCGTAGTTTTCTAGCTCGTTGATTAGTTTGGTGACGCTGGGGGTTGTAATATCTAGTTTTGCGCTGACATCGCTGACACGACATGTCCCTTGGGTATTATAGATTTCTTCAATGGCGTCAAGGACATGGATATGGCGTGGTTTCATGCCGTTGGGGAGTGCGGGCAATGTCTCGGTTATCCGTTTGGCAATAAAGCAGGTATCTAATAGTTTTTTTAATGTTTTTGCGTTCAAGTGGTTCACCTCCGAAGTTGAATATTTGGATTTGTATTAGGTAGTGTGGTGGGAAAATAGGGGGTATTGGAGAATAAGGGTATAAATGCTTATTCAAAATATTTTCTCAAGATAATTATTTAAAGTAATTATCTATGATAAGTATATGGCGAGAAGGGAGGTTTGTCAATATATTGTAGGCAAATGGGTTGCGTAAATTTTTTTTGGGGAGGGCTGTGGTGGTGGGGGAGACGCCAAGAGAGTCCGTCGATATGTCCTCGAAAAACACGTTCGTTCCCACGGTT
>JAUUSJ010000231.1 GCA_030841965.1 Blautia sp. | reverse complement strand
TTATTAGGTAAAAAACAATTTGCACCGATACCACTATAATCGCCAATTTCAACATCAAATCCATTCCCCAAATATGCGCACCTATCTATTGTGGAAATTTTGCCACACTTTTTGAAAATCCCTTTCACGCACAATATTCTAATTAAATTAAACAGTCTTCCTATTAGAGGTAAATAGGAACTGGGAAGATATTGGGCAAAACCATAATAGACAAACAACAGTATATATTTTTCACCAACCCTAAAAGCATTTTAACCATCATACAATATCCCCTTCATTATTTCCATAGAACTAATTATTGAATATTTTTTGCAATATAAATTCCGTGATGCAACATTAAATCTACAAACTCCTTCATTTGAGATTCGGTTTATACCCTTCACAAAATCATCTTCGGTATGACATATCAAGCCAATAGAGTCATCAATGGCAAAACCACAAAAAGACTCATTAGTACCTATAATGTATTTACCCCACATTAATGCCTCAGTTGTCTTGGTCTTCATTCCACTTCCCTCAAAGATTGGAGCAATCACAACATCACAATTACGATAATATTCACCTAAATCGTCAACAAATCCATGTATTTCCAATTTTTCATTGTTCTTGAATGACAACTTATCCATATTCGCACCCACCACAATTAATTTTGCATTCACTTGAGGAAGTATTCTTTCTATAAACCATGACAATCCATTTACATTGGCATAAAAATAACTGCCAACGAAAAGTAATTGAGGACATTTTACCTTTACAAGTAAAGTCTGTGCCACATATCCATTCACATTTTCCATTTTGTCTTCCATAGATGATGGTAAAATTGTAACCTTCGACCTATTATTGACTCTTTTAACATAAGCAGCATCCCTTTCTGTTAATGTCACAATATCATCGGAATACATAATAGCATTCGTTTCCGACCGTATCAATGGTCCATTATAAACAGGATATAAAAGACGCTTCACAAAAGAGCGCTTACAAAAAAATTTTTCTACATTATGAAAAAATGTCACTATATGCCCCTTATAATTTTTTTGTTTTAATTCTTTAGCTATAGTACCATAACATGAACCATCAATCCATACCAAATCCATATTCTCGGCTTTTCGTAAAATAGAATTGACATTTTCACCATTCATCCCTACTACATAAGCGAAAGCACATCGTTCTATAACAGACTTTAAGGATTCCTGTCTCCTCTGAACTTTAAATATTTCTACATTTGTTTTGCCCAACAATTGATATAGCAATTGTTTATTGCGATTAGCAATAACACATCCTCCACCATTATCATTAATGGTTCCTGTTATAAATAATGCTTTCATCTTGTATGTTGATATTTTTAAATAGTAAACCTAATAAGATATAATGTAATGCAAAAGCAGAAGGATTACTTAAAGAATCTCCGAATAAAGATAAAGCCAACCCCGTAATCATCAATACTGTAATGACTAAGAAGTAAGGATTCTCAGTTCTTTTCCTAAAGAAAGCTATCATCATCTTCCAATAAAATATCAGATAAATAACTGACCCACCAAATCCAAGATACGCCAACATTGTACCATAAGCAATATCTGGACTTCTCAATTGTTGAACCATATTCGATTCATAAAAGATAATATTTACAACAAAATCATACATTTTCTTCGATAGTTCCGAACTGTCTGATATCAATCCCAATCCAAAGAACTGTTCTCCAAAAGGACGATTTACCAAATAGATCCATCTTTCGAGCACCCAACTTATACGATATGTGAATGTTCCTTCTTTTTCTGATGTATAGTCAACCATTTCTATATTTCCACTTACTACCGACTGAATATCCCCCATTGTGTTTGAATCTCCAGAAAAACGATCTATAACTATTGATAAAAATGGCAATGTGAAAAATGAAATAATTAAAATATACCTGACTATTTTAGTAGTTTTTCCTAAGAAGTACAGAGTTAGAACAACTGATATCAACGTTATCAACATCAAAGAACGTCCTAGAGTCCCTAAAAGGCATACAACAAGCATTACCATCACATATTTGGTGTATTTCCCATAATAACGTGGACAAATAATACAAATCAGCAGGAAAAATTCTGTAAACTTGGGATAATTAAAAAAACGATAAAGACCTGTAGAGGAATCAAACATTAAATCATAAGTAGGAAGAATAGGGATTTGAAATATTATCTGTATCAAATCCACTATTCCTATGACTATAGTCATTATTGCAAATATACGAATAAGTTTTTTCGCATTAACCGTACTTATATTAATTAATATCGGCAAACTCAATATCAACAAATAGAGTCTGCCTCCTTGAATTATGTAGAATAAAGGAATATCATAATGAAAATAAGAAAAGACTGCACTGCACATTAAAAAAGCAAGAAATATACCAAACCAACAAGTCGTGGCATTGAAAGGCAGGTGATATCTACCTTTCAATACCATTAATATTGATATCAAAACAGTGTAGACTAATGCCAAATCTCCATTTTTTGTACCTCCCAATAAAGGATCAATCAAAATACCATATCCGTCTAGAAGAAAACCTACATACAGGAAATAGGACATTAACCTACCTTTCTTTGAAAAATATAGTAACAAAGACAATACCAATAATGCTACTCCCAACATCGTATATTTATAATTTCAGGCTAAATCTACAATCTTACCAAACACCGTCATTCCACCAGTATTCTTATCATACATATCATATCTCAACTTCCAACTCAATTTATGGATAGTATCCATAGACAAAATGGTATTCCACAATGTATCATTATATGCATCATTCAATTTACTTGCCATTTCCAATATATTTTCATTATAATATGGGCATTTATCCATCATCTCTCTGCAGGTCCCACTTTGGGAATAAATTAGATTCAAAAAATAATCCAATAATAGATAGTCTACAAAGCGATTTTCCTTCTCCAAATATTCAAAAAAGAGGTTGCGTTCATTCACAAAAATCTGATTAGACATGCCTCCCATCAAATAACTAGCCCATCGATAACGAGATATATAAGTAGCGTCATCGTGCTTTCTCTGTTTGCTAGTATAATACGGAATGTTATTTAAGTCTGGAAGGTTAGCTGTTGTATAACAAGTTGAATCTATCCAAAGTCCCCCATATTTTGTCAATAAAGCATATCGAAGTACATCTGAAAAATTTGTTATCGATATCTTACCCTTATTTAGTTTTTCAATAACATACGAAGGTAAATCGACATAGTCTCTATAATTTTTCTCGGAAAGAACAACTATTCGCTGACTGTTATTCACATTTTTTTTCAACTGCTTCAAACATAATTTGGGAACTAAAGGCATCATCTGCTCTCCTTGCCACCAACAAACCCAAATAGGATAAAAACCCAAACCTCCCTTCTCTATTTCAGAGGCTTTATCAATATATCCATGGTATTTCCGACTCATATATCTTGCTATCGAGTTCTGTGTCATTATTTTACCACATCTAATACCGAATAGACATAATAATTGACCAATAACAGGAACTATGCCATCTATTCCCATCACATTGAAATATCCTCCTGCCGTTTTCATCTTTTTCATTATCTCGGCAGTCTTTATAATTTTCTTCATCTTGCTTTGAATGCGGAGCCATAATTTTGCAACCATATTCGTTGCGACAGTCCTGTCATAACCCATCCTTACCGCCACAGGCAGCAATTCTTCGAGTACTTGCAAACGTTCCTTTTTGCCTAATCCGTATGAATTAAAAGTCGCCCCGTCATGATTGAATATAGATATGTCCACATCAATAGAACGATAACTTTTTCCACCCAACACGATTGTCTTTAACCAAAATTTCCAGTCGCTCACTAGCCGCAAGTCCTCATCGTACGGACATTCCAACAACAACGACCTCTTTATAAATGAAGACTGGTGACTGATACTTGTCTTATAAAAATGGCTTAATGTGGCTTCAGTCGGTGGCACAACATAACCTATAACCTTTCCACTCTTTGTCGATATTTCCCTACCTGTAACAACATCGAAATCATCATCAAGAAATAAAGAAGCTGCTTTCATAGCCAAAGGAGTAGCAAACATATCGCCGGCATTCATAAATATACAATATTCTCCACAAGCCATTCTCACGGCTTTGTTCATGGCATTATATATACCACAGTCGGGTTCACTCATCCATTTCGTTATATTATCGGTATTGCGTTTTATTACATCAACGGTTCCATCGTTGCTATTCCCATCAACGATAATGTATTCATAGTCGTCATACCGTTGCCTTGCAACGGACTGTATCGTGCGTTCTATTACATCGACAGCGTTATATGATACAGTTATTACTGAAATCTTCATTACTTATTATTTTCGTATTCTTCTATAATTCCTCGGAAACGCCTACTCCATGCACTCCAACTGAGGTTGTCCGCATATAACTGTAAAGCATTTCCACTTAGCTTCGTTAATTTGCCATCGAAAAGTGTTTCCTTTATCTTCACCGAGAAATCATTTGCCGATGCTCCAAGTCTTAATCTGTAGCCATTGTATCCGTCGATTACATAATTGCCGATACCACCTGTATCATAAGTGAACACTGGCAAACCATAAGCGGCTGCCTCTGAGAATACAATAGCAGAACATTCCGAAGAATACCCTGACGTTAAAAAAGCATATGGTTTGTGCCATTCCCTGCGGATG
>JAUUSJ010000230.1 GCA_030841965.1 Blautia sp. | reverse complement strand
CTAAGTATATCGAAAAACCGCTCCACTCTCTATCGTTTTTCGAGGACATACCGACGAACTCTCTTTGCTGTGTATTGGCGAAATTCTTAGTGGTATTGTTAGTAGAAGAGTAATGGGTTATGCCAGAGGTTAATAATGAGTGATGATATGATGTAATTCAGAGGGTGAATTTTTCAATTATGCACTCATGTTTTTTACTTTTTTTATCGTAGCTAAGACCAACCAACATAATATTTCCTGTATAGTTCGATACCGCCTGAACATATTTTTTCTCTTTTATCTGTTGCAATGCTGTCTTTGCTTTTTTATTCCATTTTAATTCTACAAGTAATGCTGGCATCTCCTCTGTATATTCTGGCTTTGGTAAAAATACATAATCCGCAAAGCCTCGTCCGGTTGGCATTTCACGGATTGGCATAAAATAATACTGCATAGCCGACAAATATGCTATCGTGAGAACACTGCTGAGCGAATTCTCATCATTATATTGAATCGTAGAAGCAAATTGCGTATGAATTTTTTCAATTCCTTGAGCCACTGCCTCTGTATCCATATCTAAGGTTGCTTCCAATAGCTCTCTCGATTCTTTCTGGAAACTGATTAATTCATTCCATTTTGTCTCTTCTAATGCCTCTTCAAATTCTATTCTAATCTCTTCATTTGGAATGAAGGCAACCTTCTTATCTTGGTCATATGCAAGATATCCAAGATGAATTAATGCCGTTAATACGTCATTTTTATTTTTAAAATTGACCATATCATTTTGGAACGATATCGTCTTAACCTTGACTGAATTACCAGATAACATTGTAATAATTGCCGTTTTTAATCCATCAAAGTCCATATTAATAAGAGGCAAAATGGATTCGTATGTTCCTGTTTTCGACCAATAGCTTCGAAATGCTCCTCTCAACATTACACTGACAACTGCTTTCGGATTGTATACCTGGTAGTTTCCAAGAACATAACCATCATACCAGCATTTTACATCCTCAAAACTTTGATTATAGCGAACACATAGCTCCTTAACCTCATCTTCTGTAAAGCCAATATATGGAGCAAACATATCAGGCTCCAACATTGTAAATTCATCAAAATTATTTAATGCTGACTGCGTCTTCACTTTTTTAATCGGAAGAATCCCCGTCAAAAATACTAAATGCAGAAATTTTGTGGGCTCCGTTCCTTTAAATAATCCTCGAAGGAAATCAATATATTTATCTTGAACTACTGTATTGGTTGCTTCGTCGCGAATCAATACATCCCACTCATCGATAATAATGATAAACTTTCGCCCTGTTGCCTGAGTAATATCAGATAACGCTCCTCCTAATGTATATTCCTCTGAGAAGGGAACCTGTGGGAATTCCAGTTTTAATTCATTTAACACATTTTTGGTAATATAGGAAACTGTCTCAGTCGCTCCGCCTGCATCGATACAGCACCACTGTACATCGAAATAAATGACGTCGTACTGATTGAGATGCTCTCTAAAATCTTTTTTTGTCCCAATTTTTCTTTTTGCAAAAATTTGTTCAGAGTCACATCCCCTGCTATAATAGGCAGCAAGCATATCAGCCGTGATGGATTTTCCAAATCTCCTCGGACGGCTATTGCATATCATTGCCTGCTTCGTATTTATCACTTTATTTGTATAGCTCAATAATTCTGTTTTATCCACATAAATTTCAGAATTAATTGCGACATAAAATGCGCTATTGTCGGGATTCAAAAATTTGCCCATTCTATTCTCACACTCCTTTCTCAGCTTTCGTAGCATATTTTTCATACTAGGGAAAATTAGCTATGACGATTTCTCAATTCGTATTATTGTTTTCATCATAACATATAGATAGCTATCCAATCAAGGAATAAACGATTTTGCCATTGCAGATAGTATATGCAATTTTTCCCGTTAGCTTTGTTCCCTTAAATGGTGAGTTGGAGGATTTCGATAAAAAGTTTTCAGGAATCCATTCCTCGTCAGGATTAAAGATAACAAAATCTGCTGGAGCGTCTACCTCGATTGAGCCTCCAGGAAGATGATAGAGCTTCGCTGGGTTGGAAGTCATTTTTTCTAGTAATTGCATTAATGTTAAATGTCCTGGTTTCACTAGGGAAGTGATTCCAAGAGCCAATGCAGTTTCCAATCCGATGATACCGCTTGGAGCGGAGGTGATTGGGCGGGCTTTTTCCTCGGCGCTATGTGGCGCATGGTCTGTGGCGATTAGGTCGATAGTTCCGTCTGCAAGTCCGTCGATAATGGCTTGGCGGTCTTTTTCGGTGCGAAGAGGAGGATTCATCTTGGCAAGGCTGCCGTGGGTGAGGACAGCGCCCTCCGTCAATGTGAAATGATGAGGAGTCGCCTCTGCGTGGATATTAGCGCCGAGAGCTTTAGCCATGCGGACAAGGGCGACCGAGTTCCCAGAGCTGATATGTTGGATAACGGTATGTGCACCTGTGTGAAGGGCAATCATACAATCTCTTGCCACTAAAACTTCCTCTGCGATAGCGGGAGAGCCACCGATTCCGAGAGCGGTGGAAACTTTTCCTCTGTTAATACCGTTATTTGTGATAAAGGCAGGGTCCTCCTCATGCAGACTGATAGGAAGATTTAAAGAAGCTGCCATCTCCATCGCCTCGGAGCAAAGCTTTGCATCTCTTAGAGGAATACCGTCATCAGTAAATCCGCAGGCTCCTGCCTCTTTTAACTCTTCCATCGAAGTTAAGTCTTTTCCCTTTAGACCGTAGGAGACAGAGGCAGTCTGGTAAATACGGATATCCTCCTTTTGTGCGCGGGTCAAAATATCTTTTAGTACAGGGACAGAGTCCACGACAGGAGAAGTATTCGCCATACAGATGACAGAAGTAAATCCGCCTCTTGCCGCAGAGAGAGACCCTGTATGCAAATCTTCCTTGTACGTAAAGCCAGGGTCACGAAAATGCACATGGGTATCGATAAGCCCAGGCGCTACCGTGAGTCCTTCAATATCTAAAATTTCTTCTCCAGCAGCGGGAGTGAGCGTTCCGATTTCCTTGATTACCCCTTCCAGAATGCGGATATCTGCTTGTCTTTTTTCGTTGGTCTGTGGATTTATCATAAGTCCGTTTTTAAGAATCATAAAAATAGCCTCCTTTAATATTTTATTGTTTTCATCATATAATAAGATGACAAAAAAATAAAGGCTTTTGTGAAAAGGAATCGTATCATAGTCAGTTCAAATCGCTTATCTCTGGGAGTCGTCTGTAGAGTAAAGTTTCTGAACTAGACTAGATAATTCTCTCTCCGTTTGTACTGTGTAAGTAGGTTTTATATCCTCTCTAGTTGCAAGATTTTCCCTTCGGTTTAGCCAAATCGTTTTCCAGCCCGCATTGTGAGCACCGACGATATCATTTGGAAAGGAATCCCCGATAAAATACGTTTCCTGCAAATCTAACTCCATTACCTTCTTTGCATAGTCAAAAATTTCTCTCTCTGGCTTAGCAACTTTCAAATCGCCAGATACAATAATATTCTTTTCTGGAAAATATGTATCTAAGCCAAGTGCAGCTAATTTTTTTCTCTGATGTTTAGACGGACCATTTGTGATGACTCCGATTGTAATATTATTTTTTTGACAATCGGCTAATAGATTCCGCATGATATCACTTGTCGAAATTTCTCCCTGCATTTTTTCATAAACTTCTTGAAATTTTAATGCTTCTTCCTCCGTCACATGAATTCCAAAATCACGAAGGCTGTTTTGTGCTCGATAGATATACATTTCCTCCATGCTAATTTCTCCAAGCTGAGATGCCTTGAATAATTCATCGCTGTATTTTCTATTTGCGAGGAATAGTTTATAGATATTAACTTCTTTTGGAAATAAAGAGTAGTATGCCTTGGAAAAGGGTTCAATCTGGTCGTATAATGTATCATCTACATCGAAAATAAATGCTTTCATGTGTAAAATCCTCGTCTTTCTTTCAAATTTTTCTGGTATTTTTTTGGTTATTATTGGAGACGCCGATAGAGGCAGTCGATATATGCTCCGAAAACACGTTCGTTCCCACGATTTTTCGACATACGCTGATTTTTGTCGCTTCCCGCAAACTCGCAGCTACGCTGCTCAAACAGTGCTCCAGCGACAAAGCTAAGTATATCGAAAAATCGCTCCACTCTCTATCGTTTTCGGAGCATATATCGACTGCCTCTATCGGCTGTGTATTGGCGAAACATTAGTAAAACGATAGCCTATAGTACGGAAAGTCAAAAATATAGATTCTTTATCCCTGTTTTTGTTTGTCATCTAATATATATTTATCAATCAAGGAAGAATTCCATTAGAGTTCCATTTCGGAAATCTTCTATGTCAATTATCCTACTATTTAACATTTATTCGGTCAAGCGTTTTTCCAAAATCGGTTTGTATAATGCAATATTAAGAAAACTATATATAAAGCATATCAAAGGAGAAATATAGGAGCTAATACCGACTAGATAAGATATCATATCTAATTTTGAGGTGTGCTGAAAAACAATTTATTTTGTTTTCTCATTTGGTAAAGAAAACTTAAAAGATACCAAAAAAAGAAATACAAAAATCAAAAAAATGCATGAAAGATTATTTGGAAAGACATAAGAAAAGTAAAAAAATTAATAAAAAGAATTTCACAGAGTTTTGCCAGTACACAGCGAAGAGAGTCCCAAGATATGTCCTCTAAAAACGA
>JAUUSJ010000229.1 GCA_030841965.1 Blautia sp. | reverse complement strand
CTTGAACCTATCGGCAGGGACTACCTTTATTCTGAATTGGTAAACCCTATCTTTACAAAGGACGGGGACAATGTGAAAGTCAAGGTAGCGGTAAAATTTCTTGATAATCAGACAAAGGCGACGCAGGTATCACAGTATGAGCTTGTACTACATAAGGATAGTAACTGGAAGATTGTAGGATAATAAAACATGGAAAGTTTGCTTGACATTCTTTGCTCGCAGTAGTATCATAAGATTAGAAAAGGAAAGTGAACTTTCCATTCGTTCAAGAAAGGGGTATGTTGTGAAAAATCGTTTAGAAGAATTACGAAAACAAAGAGGTATTAAACAAGAAGATTTAGCGACTGCTCTTGAAGTATCTCGTCAAACAATAGGCTCTTTAGAAAATGGACGCTACAATCCCTCTATTATGTTAGCCTTTAAAATTGCAAGGTACTTTCAAATGAGCATTGAAGAAATTTTTATTTATGAGGAGGAAAGTAAATGAAGCATAAGATACAAAAAGTAGAATTATTTGTCGGTGTAATAATTCTTTTAGGTGGTTTACTAACTTATGGTTTAGGAGTACATCAACTATTACCTGTACCTCGTCCAGATTTGGTTGTCTATGGTACAACACTTATTGGAATAATATTGATTTTAATGGGGTGTGATATATTCAGTAAGCCGACAAAGGAAATGCAAATATTAGAAAATGATGAAAGAAATATCGCAATTACTAATGCTTCTCTTGCGAATGCTTACAAAGTAACACTTACATTATTGGTTCTTGTATTATTTGCTCTTATTTTTATGGGATATATGAGTAAAGTTGTATTTTTTTCGATAGCAGGAGTTATTGCTATCGGACAAATCACATGGGTTATAACAGCTCGTTATTTAGATAAAAAAATGTAATAATGGAGAGGTGGAATTAACAATGAAGAAAAAATTACCATTTATCATTGAAATTATTGTAGGAATAATCTTTATATGTTTTGGATATTTCGTTATTGATACCGATTATTACTCTACACTTTTTTATGCAATAGGGCTTGGTTTAGCTTTTGCTTCATGTATTCAATTATTTAAAATCTGTTATTATGAAATGCCAAAAAATAAAGAAAAGTTGGAAAATATAAATAGAGAAAATCACATCAATAGTGTTGATGAAAGAAAAATATTTTTAAGAATGAAAGCTGGTTCTTTAGTGTATCAGTTAATGACTTTTGTGTACTTGTTTGTTGCTTTTGTACTTGCATTACTTCATGTGGAAGCATGGATTATAGGAATTATATTTGGTTTATTTTTACTGCAAACTTTTTTAGGAATTGTTTTATATAAACATTTTGAAAAACATTTTTAAAACATTCGATAAATTGTGATGAGGAAATACTATGCTAGGACTTAAAAAACGTGATATTAAAAAGGCATTAAAAGCTGGTGCAAAAGCTGGCGGTGTATCATTAGCTGATGTTCGGGCAGATATTGAAGCAACGATTGATGAAGCTATGAACAGTAACGACCCAGAAGTGCAGGCAAATTTTAAAAAGTATTTTGGAAATAAACGCCCTACACCAGAAGAATATATTTACAAGATTACCAAAAAGACAAAAGTGTAATACAAAACAAGTGCTGTAAGGGGGATTGTATTATGGAACATTTTAAGCGAAATTCTATACAATCATTCACTACCTAATAGCATTTTATTAAAAACTGAATATCTTACAGCTTTAATAGCTCGTATAAAACTATATGTTTTGTGCGGGCTTTTTTCATACCCGAAAAAATTAAATTTTTTTCAAAATAGGTCATTAAATCACACCTTTCATTCCCTATATGGTGCGGAAAGAGGGATAAACACTTTTCAAATCATAGAGGAAAGGGGGTGAGATTGATGAAACCGTCTGACTTCCAGAAAACAGTTCAATGTCGCTTTGAAAGTTGTTTGAAGAAAGTTGTCCGTCATGTTGTAAAGGACTACCAGCAAGGATTGAAACGACGAAAAGATAAAGAAATTCCATTTTGTGAACTTCCAGAAATTTTCGTTGAAAATTTTGCTGTGTGGGACGATTACGAAACAGATTATACAATCTTTTCAGTATGTGGCATTGATATTCGTGTCCTTGATGATGAGCTGGCAGAAGCCTTGAAGAAACTTCCAGAAAGAAAGAGAAATACTTTGTTAATGTATTACTTCTTGGAAATGACAGAAAGTGAAATTGCCAACTTGCAAAAGATTACGCAAAGCGGTGTATTTAAAAACCGACATCATGCTTTGGAAACTATGAAAAAAATACTAAAGGAGAAGCAGTAAAATGAAGCAAACATTTAAGAAGCCGTCCTACTATTTGCTTTCACAAGCAATGGACGGGGACGAAAAAGCGATTGAAAAGATACTGGCATTTTATGACCCGTACATATCAAAGTGCTGTCTGCGTCCACTCTATGATGAATACGGCAATGTCTATATTGTTGTAGATATGGAGCTAAAAGGACTTATCCGAGAAGCACTTATCAAAATGATTTTAGGGTTTGATATTGCCTTAGAAATCGAAGAAGAATAACAAGCAGTAACCGCAGAGCATGATTTGTTCAATCCCCTCTTTCCTGCTCTGCCCCTGCTTTTACATGAAAGCAACACGCTTTCGCCACAGCTCTTTGACAACTGAATAAAGCAGACAGATACGTTTGTGAGATAGCGAGCCACGGGGACTGTACGCCACGACCTTTTCAAAAGAAAGCGAGCGACCCACGCAGTGATCCGAGAGCGACTGTTGGAAAAGTCGTTTTGCCACGACCTGTCCTCACAGAATAATGATACGTCCGCATGGTGCGGTTCTGCCCACAAGAATGGGAATAGTTGAGATACTAACGGAGCTTTCCAAAGCCGTCTGCCTGCTTGTAAAAAATGACACACAGTAAAGGGGGTGCATAGATTATGAACAATACTGATGTGCCTATCTGGGAAAAATATACGCTGACGATTGAAGAAGCGTCCAAATACTTCCGCATTGGCGAAAAGAAATTGCGTAAATTAGCCGAAGAAAACATTGACGCTGGCTGGGTTATCGTGAACGGTAACCGTATTCAGATTAAGCGAAAGCAATTTGAAAAAATCATAGATACATTGGACGAAATCTAATGTCATTGAGCCGTAGATATGGTATAATAAAATATAGCGTATCACGGCTCATTCCATGACGGAAAGGAGCTTTACACTATGTCTAATGTGAAACGAAAAGACAGTAAAAATCGCAATTTGCGTAATGGAGAGAGCCAGCGAAAAGACGGAAGATACGTTTATAAATATACCGATATATACGGAAAGCCACAATTTATCTATTCTTGGAAACTTGTACCTACAGACAAGACACCTGCTGGAAAACGTGATGATATTTCATTGAGGGAAAAAGAAGCACAGATAAAAAAAGACCTTAACGACGGTATCGACACAGCAGGCGGTAAAATGACAGTCTGCCAGCTCTACGACAAGAAGAACAGCCAAAGAAAGAACATCAAGAGGGCTACTGAAAAGGGACGACAGTATCTTATGAACGCTTTGAAAAATGACCCATTGGGTATGAGGGCGATTGATACTGTTAAGCAGTCGGACGCTAAAGAATGGGCTATCAGAATGAGCGAAAAAGGATATGCCTATAAAACGATTGATAACTATAAGCGTTCCTTGAAAGCGTCATTTTACATGGCGATACAAGACGACTGTATCAGAAAGAACCCGTTTGAATTTAAGCTAAGTGATGTTCTGGAAGATGATACGGAGCAGAAAGTTATCCTTACACCAGAGCAGGAAGAACTCCTGCTTGCCTTTATGGAAAAGGACAAGATTTACAGCAAGTATTATGATGAGGTTGTGCTTCTGCTGGAAACGGGACTTCGTATTTCTGAATTTTGCGGATTGACGACGCATATTGATATGCAGAATAGAATACTCAATATAGACCACCAGTTATTGAAAGATAGCGAAATGGGTTACTATATTGAAACGCCGAAGACCAAAAACGGAAAACGGGAACTTCCATTGACAGAACGGGCTTATCAAGCAATCCAAAGAATACTAAAGAACAGAGGAAAGGCACAACCGCTGATTGTAGGTGGTTACAGCAATTTCCTATTCTTAAACCGTGAGGGCTTGCCTAAAGTTGCAGGAAACTATGAGGGCATGGTGCGAGGACTAATTAAGAAGTATAACAAGTATCACACGGACAAGTTACCGAACATCACACCACATTCATTCCGACATACTTACTGTACGAATATGGCAAATAAAGGAATGAACCCAAACACTCTGCAATATCTCATGGGACACGCCAACATAACCATGACACTTGGTTATTACGCACACGGTACATTTCAATCTGCAAAAGCGGAACTGGAAAGACTGGCTTGCTAATATCGGAGCTTATATTTACTACTCATTTACTACTTTTGGTTGCATTTTCATGCTGGTAAATGCCAGCTTATGCAAGGTATCTTCCAAAAAGAAAATACCGATAAAGCCCTAAAATACGGGATATATCGGCATTTACCAACTTATGAAAAGATAATCAGAAATTTAGTAAGTTTTTATAAGTAAAAAAAGCATAAAACTCATATTAAAACTATGCAAGAGCTGTATAATAGCTATCCTTATAAAAAAATTTTAAATTTTTATAGAGTTTTACCAGTACGCAGCGAAGAGAGACCGTCGATATGTCCTCGAAAAACGATAGAGAGTGGAGCGGTT
>JAUUSJ010000228.1 GCA_030841965.1 Blautia sp. | reverse complement strand
CGAAAAACCGCTCCACTCTCTATCGTTTTTCGAGGACATATCGACTGCCTCTCTTCGCTGTGTATTGGCGAAACATTAGCTAGGTTAGATGTTCTGTTTTGTTACCTTTTTTGCTGTGTATTGATAAAATATTAGGGATAGAATTGTAACGTTTAATAGAATAATTCGTTTTAACGTAATAATAAAGTAGTAATTTTATAGGGGAGAACGAATTATGGTATTTTTACTTGCAGTTAGGAGAAAATTATGCGATTATTTATATATGATACTAGGGTTAAAAGACCTTTTGAACTAAATATCTTATATATAGAGATAGTGTAAAATTTTTGTAAGTAAATAAAGAAGGAAGTTTATATTAAAATTGTGTAATAGGTTCCTATAAAAAAGCATTTTAGAATATTTTGCCAGTGCACAGCGAAGAGAGGTAGGAGATATGTCCTCGAAAAACGATAGAGAGTGGAGCGGTTTTTCGATATACTTAGCTTTGTCGCTGGAGCACTGTTTGAGCGCCAAAGGCGCGAGTTTGCGGGAAGCGACAAAAATCAGCGTATGTCGAAAAACCGTGGGAACGAACGTGTTTTTCGAGGACATATCTCCTACCTCTCTTCGCGTCTCCCCCCACTACAACAATATATCCAACTAACAAAAATCTTACGCTATCCCATCTATCATATATAGATAAAAACAAGCAAATGATAATATAGGAATGAATGATAATGGAGGAGAAAAGTGCTGAAAATAAAGAATTATGTAATGCCTAAGACGATTGAGGAGGCTTATGAGTTAAATCAAAAGAAGTCTGCGAGGATACTTGCGGGTTGTGGATGGATTCGGATGAGTCACGGATCGGTTCAGACAGCGATTGATTTATCGGGACTTGGACTGGATAAGATTGAGGAGACTGAGGAGGAATATAGAATTGGGGCGATGGTGACTCTTCGTCAGCTGGAATGCCATGAGGGGTTGAATCGTCTGACAAAAGGAGCTGTGAGGGAATCGGTTCGCCATATTGTGGGAACGCAGTTTAGAAATTGTGCAACGCTGGGAGGAAGTATTTTTGGGAGATTTGGTTTTTCTGACCTTTGTACTTGTTTTTTGGCGATGCATACGAAGGTGCAGTTATATCATGCTGGCAGAGTATCGCTTGAGGAGTTTATGACAATGCCAAAGGATGGGGATATTTTGACCTATATTATAGTGAGAAAGATAGAGGAGCCGATTGTATATCTTTCTCATAGGAATACAGCGACGGATTTTCCTGTTATCGCCTGTTGTGTGGCGAGAAAGGATGGAAGAATGGTCGCCTCTGTGGGAGCGAGACCGAAGCAGGCGAAGCTTGTCATAGATGAAGAGGGGCTGATGGAGCATGGAAAATTGATGGAGCAGGGGAAATCAGAGGAGGTCTGTCGAAATTTCTCGGAGTATGTGGCGAGTCAGCTTGATTTTGGAACGAATATAAGAGCAACGGCAGAGTATCGAGAGTATATTACAAAGGTTTTGGTGAGAAGAGCCTGTCAGGGTATTTTAGAGATGGAGGAGAAATAAGATGAAATTGACGCTCTGGTTAAATGGAAAAAAAGTACAAGATGAGATTGCTCCTGATATGATGCTTCTCGAATATTTGAGAAGTAAGGGATGTTATAGCGTGAAATGTGGATGTGAGACGACAAACTGTGGGCTTTGCACGGTTTGGGTGGAGGAAAAACCGATGCTTTCTTGCTGTATTCCTGCTGCCCGTATGGAGGGAAAGAGAGTGACGACACTTGAGGGGTTACAAAAAGAGGCGGAAGAGTTTGGCACGTTTTTGGCTGAGCAGGGCGGAGAGCAATGTGGTTTTTGTAGTCCTGGATTTATTATGAATGTACTGGCTATGGTGAGAGAGTTAAAAAACCCTACTTTGGATGAGATAAAGGAGTATTTATCTGGAAATTTATGTCGCTGTACGGGATATATGTCCCAGCTTCGAGCAATCGAGAATTTTATTGCGTATAAGAGAGAGGAGGGAAGATAATGGGTTATGTAAATTCTGCTGTAAAGAAAAAGGACTATAAGGCGTTAGTCACAGGGAAGCCTGTCTTCGTGGATGACCTTGCTCCAAAGGATTGTCTGATTGTCAAATTACTTAGAAGTCCTCACGCTCATGCGAGGATTGTATCGATTAAAAAGGATATTGCACTTAAGGTACCTGGAATTGAGGCGATTTTCACTTATGAGGATGTCCCACAAAAACGATACACACAGGCGGGACAGACTTATCCGGAACCTAGTCCATATGATAGATTGATTTTAGACCCGCTGCTTCGCTTTGTCGGAGACCCAGTTGCAATTGTGGCTGGTCAGACCGAGGAGGCGGTAGATAGGGCGCTTAAAATGATTAAGGTAGAGTATGAAGTACTGGAGCCAATTTTAGATTTTAGAAAAGCAAAAGATAACCCAATCTTAATCCATCCAGAAGAGAATTGGATTGCCAACTGCCCAGTCGGAGTAGATAATAAGAGAAATCTCTGCGCGCATGACGATATGGGAGAGGGAGATATCGAGGCGGTGCTCTCGGACTGTGATATTGTCGTCGAGGAGACTTATCACACAAAAGCAAACCAGCAGGCGATGATGGAGACATTTCGCACCTATTCTTATATGGATGTATATAGCAGATTAAATGTAGTCAGCTCGACTCAGATTGCATTTCATGTGCGTCGAATCTTGTCCAATGCGCTTGGCATTCCAAAATCAAAGATTCGAGTGATAAAACCACGTATCGGCGGAGGTTTCGGTGCAAAGCAGACCGCAGTCTGTGAAGTGTATCCAGCATTTGTCACATGGATGACGGGAAAGCCAGCGAAGATAATTTTTTCTCGTTATGAATCTCAGATAGCCTCATCACCGAGACATGAGATGGAAGTAAAGGTACGAATCGGAGCCAATAGGGACGGACATATCCGTGCGATAGATTTATATACTTTGTCAAATACAGGTGCTTACGGAGAACATGGTCCTACCACAGTTGGACTTTCAGGTCATAAGTCAATTCCACTCTACGGTAAGACAGAAGCCTTTCGATTCCATTATGATGTTGTGTACACAAATATGATGTCTGCGGGAGCCTACCGAGGATACGGTGCGACGCAGGGAATCTTCGCCTTGGAGTCCGCCGTCGATGAGCTCGCACATAAATTAAATATAGACCCAGTCAAAATCCGAGAGATAAATATGGTGCGTGAGGGGCAGGTTATGCCCGCCTACTATAATGAGCATCTAAAAAGCTGTGCCCTAGACCGATGCATGGCGAGGGCAAAAGAGATGATGAACTGGGATGAGAAATACCCTTGTAGGGATATGGGAAATGGCAAGGTGAGAGGTGTCGGTGTGGCGATGTCCATGCAGGGCTCTGGCATCTCGGGCGTGGACGTCGGCTCTGTCACCTTGAAAGTAAATGATGACGGATTTTACACGATGTCCATCGGTGCCGCCGATATGGGAACAGGATGCGACACGACACTCGCTCAGATAGCGGCAGACTGCCTTGGATGTGATATTGACGATATCGCGGTATTTGGCGTAGACACAGATAGCTCCCCTTATGACAGTGGCTCCTACGCCTCAAGCACAGCATATGTCACCGGCGGAGCGACGATAAAAGCCTGTGAGAGTCTAAAAAAGAGAATTTTAAAAGAAGCATCCAGATTTCTCGAACTCCCAGTCGAGGAGCTAGAATTTGACGGAAGAGAAGTTTATGCAGCCGACAATCCAGATAAGAATATTTCTATGAAAGACTTGGCAAATAAAGCTATGTGCTTTTCCAATAATGCACTTGAGGTCACAGAGTCCAATAGCCAGCCAGTCTCGCCACCTCCGTTCATGGTCGGCATGGCAGAGGTAGAGATTGATATGGAGACAGGGGCAATTGAGTTAATCGACTATGCGGCGGTCGTGGACTGCGGAACTCCTCTAAATCCAGCGCTCGTTAAAGTCCAGACAGAGGGTGGGCTCGGTCAGGGAATCGGGATGGCGCTCTATGAGGATATTATTTATAACGAAAAAGGCAAAGATTTGACAAACTCATTTATGCAGTATAAAATTCCTACGAGGTTGGATGTGGGGACAATTCGAGTGGAGTTAGAGAGCAGCTATGAGCCGACAGGACCATTTGGGGCGAAATCTATCGGAGAAGTTGTGATTAATACACCGTCCCCAGCGATTGCGAACGCCGTGTATAATGCGACAAAAGTGAGAATTCGTGAATTGCCGATTACGGCAGAGAAGATTGCGAAGGGGTTAGGAAGGTTTTAAGTAGTAGGATAGAGAGACGCTCGAAGGCAGGATATCTTTTGTCCCAAAAACACGTGCGTTCCCGCCGTTTTCTCATCACACGCCTATTTATGCTGCTCCCGCAAACTCGCACCTACGGCGCTCAAACAGTGCTACCGCAGCAAAGCTAGTGCAATGAGAAAACGGCTCCACTTACTATCGTTTTTGGGGCAAAAGATATCCTGCCTTCGAGCTGTGTACTGGAAGACTTTAGAGTTACTAACATATTGATTGTGATAAAAAATTAGCTGACATAACGAGTTAAATCATTATACTAATATATAGAATATAGATGAGGATGAAAAAAACAAAATGGAGCGATTTCAGACTGTTTCGCCAATACACAGCCAAGAGAGCAAGCAGGTATCTCCTCCGAAAACGATAGAGAGTGGAGCGGTTTTTCGATATACTTAGCTTTG
>JAUUSJ010000227.1 GCA_030841965.1 Blautia sp. | reverse complement strand
GACGATACTGCCTACCTTTATCTGTACGCTGTATCATGCAAATTTGTTTTGCCATGTCAACTGAAATTTGATAATCAACCATATTTTGACCACCGTTACAACCGCTTTCCAAATTTGGAAAGCACTTTTTGTAATCATTTTCTGTGAAGCCATATTCACACATACGGTCAAACCACGTAGTAAAATTACTTTTGATTTCTAATCCCTTATACAACTCTCTTGCCGACACAGTCGGCATCGTTGCCTCGTAATTAATTTTTATAAGTTCATTCATCTTGTTCCCTCTCTTTCTTGTATCTTTTTATTGTTATGTATTTGTTTTTCTCCTATAATCTAAGTACAGGTGTTACCATGCCGAGTATTTAGAAAGGAGGAGATTTATGGATAAAAACTATATATGTGCTGGAACTCTTCGAGTCTGTCCATACTCCGAAGAAATTACTATTATCACTGCTAATCATTCAGAAATTGACAAATCCAAGTGTACTCATTTCAAAGAATGTACTATTAATCCTTGTCCACTAGAAAAATACATTAAGCATTAATTTCCTACGGAGTATCTTTTGATGCTCCGTAAGTTACATCTTCTCTTCTTACTAAAACTTTGTCATAGTTTGAATCATAGTCTATGATGATTCTTTGACTTTGCCCAAGACCAAACCCTCCCATGTCCCCTATTACCTTTTTTGCATCTTCACTTTTATAGATTACAAAATCAAACTCTTTCCCATTTTCCTTTAGTTCTTCCACTGTTCCTAGTCCAAAATGAATGAGAACCTCTTCTGCTAAAGATATTTCTTCTCTGTCTTTTTTAATAACATTTTTGGTTTCTCCATTAAGCTCTTCCTCGCCGTCCTCTTTCTTGGGTCTATTTCTAATTCCTATTGCTAACTCCAAAGCATCCTCAAGCTCGTCATCATCCATAAAGCTCAATTCAGGACACTCGGCTCGCAGTTCTTCCACTGTTGTATCGTCAGTAAAATCTCCTGCTATAGCCTTTACCAGCTCTAAATACTCTCGTAGTGCCTGTCCTATACTGGACGAAGATTGTGTTTCCTGTAGCTCACTAATACATTGTTTCAAGTTGTTCATGCTTCTTTCCTCCTTTTATATAGTTTTTGTTCAATATCATTGAACAAATGTGCTAAAAAAATATAATGTCACTTCTTCCTGCGGAATGCCTAGCAATTCAATAGCTTTAAGAATTTCTGGCTGTTTCCAATAATGTTTATTACTTAACTTCAAAGATAAAGTTCTTTCTGACATCCCCATTGCCAAAGCAAATCTTCGTTGAGATTTAAATTTCTCAACAATCTTCCCTCGAAGTCTACTGTAATCATAAGACAAATATCTCACCTCCTTTGTTCAATTTTTTTGAACAATTATAAGATAACACACATTTTCATAGATGTCAATACTTTTGTTCAATTTTTTTGTATTTTTGTATCTTTTTGTTGAACTTTTATTGCATACATGCTATAATACCATCATGGAGGTGAATATACATGAAAATATCTAGTACTTCGCAACGCCTTAAGCAATTAATGAAGGATGAAAATTACAGACAGGTTGACATTTTAAACAAATGTTTACCGTATTGCAAAAAATATAATGTAAAATTAGGTAGAAACGATTTAAGTCAATATGTAAATGGAAAAGTAGAACCTGGACAAGAAAAATTATCTATTTTGGGGTTAGCATTGAATGTTAATGAGGCTTGGCTTATGGGATATGATGTACCTATTGATAGGGAAAATACTAAAGAAACAACAAATAGCGGATACGAGGCTCTAGTAATAAAAGAAATGTCTAAAATGAACAAGAACGGAAAAATTAAATTATTAAGCACTGCAAAGGAAATGAACTGTAGTCCCCTTTATAATGATAATTACCAAGAAGTACTTGCCGCCGCTCATGAGCGTACTGATATAGAAGTAACTGAGGAAATGAGAAAACATGATGATGCCATCATGATGGATGATTCTTTCTGGGAGTGATTAAAGTGACTTATGATGAAATTTTAATGCTGGCAGACAAGCAGGATTTAATTGTAAAGGAGGCAAGACTTGTTGGAAGTGACGGAAGAATATGTGAAAACAAAATTGCTATTCGTTCTGATATAGATACTACGATAGAAAAATCTTGCGTTCTAGCGGAAGAAATTGGGCATTATCACACTACAACTGGAGATATCACACGATTAACAAGTGATACTCAAAGAAAACAAGAACAAAAAGCCAGACTTTACGGATACAATCTTAAAATTGGATTACTTGGAATCGTTGATTGCTATAAAAAAGGCTGTAGAAATATACATGAAATGGCTGAACATCTTGACGTGACAGAAAATTACCTTTTAGAAGCTCTTGAATGTTATCACCTAAAATACGGTATCTGCGCAGAAATAGACAATTACACTGTATATTTTGAACCTACACTAGGAGTATTGGAAAGGAAGTGAACTCTGGTGAAAATAAAATATGAAAAATCTGCTATAAAATATTTAAAAAGTTTACAAAAATCTCAAAGAAATTTGATTTTATCCGCTATTGAAAAATTGACCTTAAAGCCTGCTGAGGGTGATATAAAAAAGATGAATGGATATAAAGATGGTAGATATCGGTTACGGGTTGGGAAATATAGGGTAATTTATAAATATATATCAGAAACAAATATTGAAATACTATGTATTATGGATATTGGAAGCCGTGGAGATATTTACAAATAGTAACCAGAAAGGAGAATTATTATGACTAAAACAAATACTTATACGCTATCTATGTTAGAAATGCTTCCTGAACAAGAACAAACTCTAGCTATGGAGCTAGTGAAACGCTTAGTTCTTGCATGGGACCCTGATTACACAAAATTAACACCTCAAGAACTCACTGCGTTAGAAGAGGCAGAGAATGGCGAGTACATTGATGCCGAGGATATCGATTGGGATAATTGAAACACAATATGTTGTGAGCCTACACTAGGAGTATTGGAACGAAAATAGTAAAATTATAGCATTTTTGTTGAAAGTACTGTATTTCCGTTACATTCTTTGTTATACTTTGTATATAATATAATTATACAAGGAGGAATACGTATGAAACACAAGAAACTATTAACCGTAGCTCTATTGGCGATTATGTCATTCAATGTATTTGCTTGTGGTTCTACACCCGAAGAGAACACGACAGCATCTACGACTGAGGTCATTACCGAGACTACTACTAAAGCCACCACTGAGGTTGCAACCGAAATTATCACAGAAGCCACTACCGAGATTACGACTGAGGCTACGACAAGTACTATAGAAGAACAGATTACAGAAGCCACAGAAGAATCTACAGTAATTGAAGAGCCAGAGGCTACGGAAGAAATAACAGAATCTTCTACTGAGGATACCTCTGTTGCTGACACATATGATGACTCGGAGACACAATATAGCTATATATTAAATACTAGCACTATGAAAATTCATCATCCAGGTTGTTTCTCGGCAGAACGAATAGCCCCACAAAATTATGCTACATCTAGTGAGAGTCTTGAGGAATTAGAGAGCCAAGGATACACTACTTGCGGAAATTGCTTTTAAGAGAGGAAAATGTTATGAGAAAAAAGTTATTAATGTTATTGGTACTTGGATTAATAGGAATAGGTATTGTTGGATGTGATGAAACAGAAAACACAGAAACAGAAAAAACCACAAAGACTACCAAATCCACAGAAGAGAAGAAAAACACAGAAACTACAGAGGAAGAAAAAAAGAAAACCACGGAAGCTACCGAGGAAGAAGAGAAAAAATCTGATAACCCTTTATTAAATGCAGAGATTATTGTCAATGATGTAGGGGGTACAGTCGAAAAAGATGCTAAATACGCAATAGTTTACATGGACATAGATGTTATGAAAAATATTACTATGGAACAATATGATGAATTCTGTGAAACTGTCGTTAATGATAGTGGTTACAACTGGGTTACAATCGACTTCCAAGATGGTACTGGATTAGCATTTTCGTCTAGTCAATCACTTGTGGCTACATATGGTGAAATAGATGAGAAGGGTCGATGTAGGGAAACTATAGGTGATGTAATAAAGATTGATGAGGGAAAATACGAATACGAAGAAAAATCAAATTAAAAATATTTAGTGTGAAAAGAAAATCCTCTACCTCCATGGTGGGGCAGAAATCAAGAAAGGATGTGACATGAATGTCAGAAAAAGAAAAAATTATCTCATTGCTAGACGATGTATCACCAGATAATTTTCCTTTGATTA
This sequence comes from Blautia sp., assembly GCA_030841965.1. Taxonomy (GTDB): domain Bacteria; phylum Bacillota; class Clostridia; order Lachnospirales; family Lachnospiraceae; genus JAUUSJ01. The sequence continues at coordinate 482 of JAUUSJ010000227.1, read as the reverse complement.
TCGAATTTATTACAAATATAAAACGTAATACCCCAAATAAGGCTTTCGGAATTGCTCACGAATATGCTAATCCTTCCTTGCAATCTCTGGAAAAAGACGCATTTAGAAGGGAGTTTTACTATGTTATGTATGAATTGCGGAGCACAAGCTCACAAAGGTTACACTACTGATGTCACTGATTTAGGAGATTGCCTCATCATTATTAGGAATGTACCTTGTTATAAATGCGATGAATGTGACGAAATCCTTTTTACTTGCGACATTGTAGAAAGATTAGAAAATATTATTGACACTGCAAAAAAATTGGCTCAGGAAATTTCTATCATTGATTTTTCTAAAACAGCTGCATAAAAAACCGCCCCTGCGCCAACAGGAACGGCTTACCTAATATCGTACGCCAATACGATACTCCCCGAAGGGATGATGTTATATGCAATCTGATTATATCATCTTCGGGGCATCTGGGCAAGTACTAGATGTTA
>JAUUSJ010000226.1 GCA_030841965.1 Blautia sp. | reverse complement strand
TTAGGGCTATGCCCGAAAATGAAAAACCACCCGCTAGGCGGGTGGATGTTTATTTGCACAGCGACGAGCTAAAGTCCGGGTGTGAAAATTTTATGAATATATCAACTTGGAAATTCAGATAAAGAAGATACAGAAAAAATAAGTGCGACAAAAAAGTGATGTATTGTAACATAGTTTTTATGATTGATATTTTCGTAATAAGCAAAATAACGCAATATCGTTATTATGTTATTGCGATAACGGATGTTAGATCTCTGGGTCTAAGCACAAAATGGAGGACACTTATGATTAAAAAAACTATGAAAGTACGGGAAAATACATTTAGAAAATTGGAAGATCCTTTTGAAAATGGAGCGGCTAAGAAATATGTATTTTATGTTAAAGTAGATGATGTGGCAGAAGGAATTCCAATGGCAACAAATCCGAGGGATCAGAAATTAACGTCAGGTGTTGCGACTGCGATTAAAGAGTCCTTATTAAGCAACGATGGATATTTTCATTTAAAGAACAGAGGTATTGTTCTTTCTGCAGAGAGTGTTCATTACAATAATAAAGAGAAAATTGCAACGATTATTTTTTCGGATGAACTGAGCCATGGGAATATTGATGGTGGACATACATACAAAATAGTCTGCGAACATAAAGGTGAAAATTTAGAACAGTATGTGCAGTTTGAAGTAATGACAGGAGTGGAAGATATTATAGAGAATTTAGCTGAGGCTCGAAATACGTCTGTTCAGGTAGATGCTAAATCAATGGCTGAATTAGCAGAAAAATTTGATCCTATTAAAGAAGGATTAGAAGGAATGCCATTTTTTAAGAGAATTGCATTTAAGCAGAATCAGATTTCCGTAGATGATGAAACAGGTAAGAAAAATAAAATGATTGATGCTCGTGAAATTGTTGCAATTATAAGTATGTTTAATATTAGCTTATATGATGCGCTTCATCATCCTACCCAAGCATATTCATCAAAAGCAAAAATGTTGGATATGTACCTTAAAAATCCCGAAGAGTATAGAGAATATGTAAATATTATGCCGGATATTTTTGATCTTTATGATGCAGTTGAAATGGAATTTGCTGATGCTTATAATGCTGGTGGCGGTCGTTATGGAAGAAAAAAATATGCTGGTTACAAAGATGGGAAAATTGTAGCAAAAAGCAAATTTGGCTTAAATAAAATGCAGTATAAGGTACCGGATGGTTTGTTATATCCTGTAGTGGCAGCGTTTCGTTCACTTCTTGTAAAAAATAAAGTTACAGGGAAATATGAGTGGAAAAATGGAGTTGGACCGATTGATGTATGGGATAATAACAAAGAAGATCTCGTTAATAAAATTATGAATTTTGCAGCATCAATCGGAGATAATCCTAATGCGGTTGGTAAAGATTCAAATATTTGGGATCTTGCATATATGACTATAATGTTAAGGAATATGCCATAATATGAAAAAGAAAAATTATAAAGTAAAACTTAAAGTTAAAGAATTGTTGGAAGAACGAAATATTACACAGAAAAAGCTTGCACAAATATCTGGCATTAGAGAATCTACGATAAGCGATATTGTTCGCGGCACACGAACGGTAATTAACTTTGAACATTTATCTAAGATAGCAGAAGCATTGGAAATTGATAATATTTCGCAGCTTATTGATTTTGAGGAAATATAATTATAGGGGAGTTGAATTGCGCTTCCCTAAGTTAAAAAGACAAAACGCTACCTTTTTCTAAAACTTTTGTTTCAAGCAAAATAAAGTATACATATTTGTAAGGCAAGAGATGTGTATGACTTTGGAGAAAATATATTTATGAATAATGAAAAATATTTAGATGAACTGGATGGTAGATTACAGGTTTTGAATGAATTACGAAAAAGAATAATCGAATTGAGTAAGGCAATTATTGGAGATACACTTTATAAGGAGGATTTCTTTTTTACTTCTGCTATGGATCGAAGCGTTGTTTTATTAGATGGAATTTCTGAGATGATAAAAAATAGAAACTTAGCTTGTGGAGGGATTTTGTACGTTCGCAGATAGATAATTGTATGCGGATTTTCGCGGCCTTTATTGCAGAAAGTCAGACAGATTTTATTGACGGATTCTTTGTTGGAAAGAAAATTAGTGATATGAAAGATAATCGTGGAAATAAAATGAAGGACTATATTTTGCGACAAAGATTAGCGGAATATGATGCTAAATTAGATTTAGTGTATAGAAATTTTTCGGAATATGTCCATTTGGCCGAAAAAGCGTTTTATTCGAGTGTAACTACATCTTCATCAGAACAGTATGATATTGAGTTCTCAGTTGGATTGCCATTAAAAGAAAAAGCAAATCCTGTACTGCTTGAAGTAGCGAATGCATTTGTATATTATGTAAAATTACAAAATAATCTTGTTAATCAAATAGTTATTTCGAAAGCAGGTTGGTAGTAACGCGCCCAAGTTTTTACTACGATTGATAACTTTAAAATTGGAAGTGTAGAGTTACATTTCCTTGGTTCAAAAAGATGATAGAGGATGCGGATGCAGCTAATGCGTATCTACATTTTGTCCACGCACTCTGTGAGATGGCATGTAATCAAAAGCGGATCAGCGTACAGGAAAGAGAAGTGGAGAACGAAAAATATGCATTCCGGTGTTTTCTTCTCCGACTTGGCTTCATCGGAGAAGAGTACAAAGTGGAGCGGAAGATTTTGCTTAAAAATCTTACTGGGTCCTCTGCATTTAAGAATGGGGAAAATAAGTAAATTTAAATAGCATTGAGATTGAGCCGATGGCTCTTTCTCTCGTAGAAGAAATAGTACGGCTTGCCAGATGGCAGGTCATTTTTTATGCCTTGGAGGTGATCATTTGAGAAAATTAAAGAAGTACAAGCCGACCAAATTCAAGGCGAAGGATTCCGTTTATAACAAGGAACTGGCGGACTATGCAGTTTCCTTTATTGAATGTCTGTGTCACACCAAGGGAACATGGGCAGGAAAGCCATTTGAACTGATTGACTGGCAGGAGCAGATTATTCGGGATATTGGGAAAATCGGAACTTGCGGCTGCAGTGGCACTGCTTCTGACTTGTGGAGATGGAGAAGAGAGAGGTGAAGTTTATGGCTGTGCTGCAGACAGGCAGCAGGCATCTATTGTATTTGAGGTTGCGGCGGACATGGTAAGGATGTGTCCGGCGCTGAATAAGAGAGTGAAGATTCTCGCTTCCCAGAAAAGGATTGTATACCAGTCAACCAACAGTTTTTATCAGGTGTTGTCGGCAGAGGCTTATTCTAAGCATGGATTCAATATTCATGGAGTTGTATTTGATGAGCTGCATACACAACCGAACAGGAAATTATTTGATGTAATGACCAAGGGTTCTGGAGATGCCAGGACACAGCCTTTGTATTTTCTGATAACAACAGCAGGTACAGATACAAACAGTATCTGCTATGAGACACACCAGAAAGCAAAAGATATCATTGAGGGAAGAAAAATAGACCCGACATTTTATCCTGTGATTTATGGTGCAGAGGAAACGGATGATTGGACAGATCCGAAAGTATGGAAGAAAGCAAATCCATCTTTAGGAATTACAGTAAGTATTGACAAGGTTCAAGCAGCCTGTGATTCTGCCAAGCAGAATCCGGGAGAAGAGAATGCGTTCAGACAGCTTCGACTGAACCAATGGGTCAAACAGGCAGTTCGCTGGATGCCGATGGATAAATGGGATGCCTGCAATTTTCATGTAAATGAAGATGATTTAGAAGGCCGTGTATGTTATGGTGGTTTGGATTTATCATCTACCACAGACATCACGGCTTTTGTGTTGGTGTTTCCACCGATGGATGAGGATGATAAGTTTGCCATTCTACCATATTTCTGGATTCCGGAAGATACCTTGGAACTTCGAGTCCGAAGAGACCATGTTCCATATGATATCTGGGAGAGGCAAGGGTTTTTACAGACTACAGAAGGAAATGTAGTTCATTACGGATACATTGAAAAATTTATTGAACAATTGGGAGAACGATTTAACATCCGTGAGATTGCATTTGACCGTTGGGGAGCAGTACAGATGGTGCAGAACCTTGAAGGGATGGAATTTACAGTTGTTCCATTTGGACAGGGATTTAAAGATATGAGTCCACCGACAAAGGAACTGATGAAGCTTACACTGGAGCAGAAATTAGCTCATGGAGGACATCCGGTGCTTCGATGGATGATGGATAATATTTTTATTCGAACAGACCCAGCAGGAAATATCAAGGCAGACAAAGAAAAATCCACAGAGAAGATTGACGGTGCCATTGCAACGATTATAGGATTGGACAGAGCAATTCGTTGTGGAAATATGAATACAGAGAGTGTGTACGATGCGAGAGGAATTTTATTCATATAAATAGGGAACATTTTCAAGCGTTGCTTAGTGAAATGTTCCCTATGAGGATTCATTATCTAATTTGTTGAGTAAAACAGTAGTTATATTGGATGGAATATGTATGCGCTCTTTTTTGAGTAAAGTGCGTTTCTTTTGATTTTGTTCATAATCACGGTCACCCTTGGCAAATGTTGAACAGCAAAGGAAATCACATTTTGCGTCTCCATTTGGAGAAGTATGGATGAGAAAGACAAAACTATCGATCACAACATGGCTGGCAATAAGATAATCCGCTTTGATGTTGGTATAAAACGAATACATTCGAGGCATGAAGGAATAAAGATTAAATTCATTATCCAAAGAATTGTCATTTATACAACAAATGCCATTGAATCTCTGAATTCCACTTATCGGAAGCTGA
>JAUUSJ010000382.1 GCA_030841965.1 Blautia sp. | reverse complement strand
GCTCCAGCGGCAAAGCTAAGTATATCGAAAAACCGCTCCACTCTCTATCGTTTTTAGAGAACATATCTCCTACCTCTCTTTGCTGTGTACTGGCAAAACTCTATAAAATTTTTTATAAGGATAACTACTACAAAGTTTGAATGTGAGTTCTCCGCTTTTTTGCTTGCAAAAATTTTATGCTATCACTGTAACTATAGAAATGTTTTTGCGGGTGTTTTCCACTATTTTATTTTTTTGACTGTAACTATAGGTATGTTCTTACGGGCATTTTCCACTATTTTATTTTTGGGACTGTAACTATAGGTATATTCTTACGGGCATTTTCCACTATTTTATTTTTGGGACTGTAACTATAGGCATATTCTTACGGACATTTTCCACTATTTTGATTTTCTAACCGTAATTCTAACTATATTTTTACAGTTGGTTTCAATTATGTTCCTATTTCAATCATTAATCATCTTTCAATTATTAATCATCAGTTTATAGTTTGTTGGTTCTTTGCGAACTACCCATCATCTAAAGGTAATGGGCTTCTAAGGGACTTCGCCCCTATTTAAGAAGTCTGATATTTAAATTTCCATCTGAAAAATCAGGCACCCCTTATTCTTACAAGCATATCCACTTTGCCACTACTATATAGGACTTTTCCGTCCACAACGCTACTTTTTCCTATAAACGGTATGACTACATTTTTGCAGAAGGCTAACTGACGTTTAAAATTTTACGTACGGTACGATTAGACAGTACAACCACCTATTTTAACTTATCAAAATACGAATGTGATGCGCTTCCATGTTTACACGATATCATATGCTTTGTTGAAACATAATGTTTTTCGTGTACTTTGTCAAGTACAACGCTATTCATCCCACGGTCTAAAAACCATAGGTTTTCTGACTGAATCATTATAAAAATAAAAGACAATTTTAAATTTTAGATTGTTTTGCCAATACACAGCCAAGAGAGTCCATCGATATGTCCTCGAAAAACGATAGAGAGTGGAGCGTTTTTTCGATATACTTAGCTTTGCCGCTGGAGCA
>JAUUSJ010000225.1 GCA_030841965.1 Blautia sp. | reverse complement strand
AAATTTTATATCTAATTTTTGATTATCCGTATAAACACTATACTTTCAAATATTTTGAAGTATAGAAAAGCACTCATTTTACCACGAATTTACCATAATTAAACGAGCCTTGATATGACTATAAATAACACTAAAAAGACCTCACACCTAAACGGTGTCTTTTTTAAAAGCAGTCAATCATAAGACCAACTGCTTTGTAAATATAGATATTAAATTGTTAAGCTGAGATTTTACTTAGATTTATCTTTCACTGGTTTGCTATTTTCATCATTTTCTCCTTCAAGCCATGCCATTATGCCAAAGTTACAAAATGGATAAATTATTACTTCTTTATAAACTTCTTGCTCACAACGAGGGCAGATGACATATTCTTCACCTTTTACATTTTTTAATTACCGAAATGCCCTTTTTTATTTGCAAATTACATGTCTTATAGCTTACCATGTTTTTCGTATCTTGCGACTCTTGATATTTTGTTATCCTCATCTACAAATACTACTTTAGGTGGATTTTTCTTTACCTCTTCTGGAGTCATCTGTGCATAGCACATTATGATTATCTTATCACCTGTCTGAACACATCTTGCAGCAGCTCCATTGAGACATATCATTCCGCTGCCTCTTTCTCCTGCAATTGTGTATGTCTCAAATCTGTTCCCATTATTTATATCTACGATACTTACCTTTTCATACTCCAAAATTCCGGCACTGTCAAGTAAGTCTTCGTCTACAGTGATGCTTCCTACATAATCAAGTTCTGCTTGAACTACTGTAGCTCTGTGTATCTTCCCCTTTAACATTTCAAATGTCATATTTAACCCCCGTTTAACCTTCGTAAATAAAGTTGTCAATCAATCTGGTTTTGCCGATATAAACTGCCATGGCAACTAGTACTGGTGCTGTCATCTCCTTGACCGGTTTAACTGAAACAGCGTCTACAGCCTGAACATAATCTATTTTCGCCATAGGCTCAGTTTCAATAAGCTTAATCATTTCTGATACAATTTTATCTGTATCTTTTTCTCCTGCTTTTGCCATATCTTCTCCGAGCTTAACTGCTTTGCTTAAAATTAGTGCCGCCTTTCTCTCATCTTTGCTTAGATATGTATTTCTTGAACTCTTTGCAAGACCATCCTCTTCTCTAACTATAGGGCAGCCCACAATTTCGATATCAAAGTTCAAATCTCTAACCATTCTTTTTATAATCGCAAGCTGCTGTGCATCCTTTTGACCAAAGTAAGCTCTGTCGGGATTTACAATATTAAAAAGTTTAGATACTACTGTGCCTACACCCCTGAAATGTATTGGTCGTGATTTTCCACAAAGTTCCTCTGAAAGACTTTCTATGTTTACATATGTTGAAAAATCGTCAAAATACATATTTTCCGGCTCAGGATTAAATATTAAATTAGCACCTGCCTCCTCACATAGCATAGTATCCCTTTCCAAATCCCTCGGATAGCTTTCCAAATCTTCCCCTACTCCAAATTGAGTCGGATTTACAAAATCACTGACAACAACTCTATCGTTTTCTGAAACAGCCCTTGTAATTAAACTCTTATGTCCTTCGTGCAAAAATCCCATAGTAGGAACAAGACCTACTGTAAGACCTTCTTTCTTCCATTCTTTGACTATAACTCTCACTTCATCTACGGTTTTTACTATTTTCATCGTTCTATCTCCTAATATAACTTGTTAATTACATCTTCTGAAATTTTAAATGTGTGTTCAGGTGCTGGAAAGCTTCCCTGTTTAGTTTCTTCTATATATGCAGCAAAGGCTTCTTTCATTACATCTCCTACCTTTGCGAATTGTTTTACGAATTTAGGTGTAAAGTCAGAGACCATTCCAAGCATGTCCTGATAAACGAGAATCTGTCCATCGCAGCCAGATCCTGCACCTATTCCTATTGTAGGAATATTAATGCTTTCAGAAATAATTTCCGCTAATTTTGCAGGTACGCATTCCAAAACAATCGCAAATGCTCCTGCTTCTTCAACAGCTTTTGCCTCTTCAATGAGTTTCTTTGCTCCCTCTTCACTTTTTCCCTGAACTTTAAAGCCTCCAAAAACGTTCACTGACTGAGGTGTAAGTCCAATATGTGCCATAACAGGAATTGAAGCAGCTGTAATAGCTTTAATCTGTGGACAAACAGAGGCTCCACCTTCTAGCTTTACTGCTTGACATCTTCCTTCTTTCATAAGTCTTCCTGCGTTATACATGGCCTCTTCAACTGAAACTTGATATGACATAAACGGCATATCTCCAACTACTAAGGCATCTTTGGCACCTCTTGTAACTGCTCTTGTATGGTGAATCATATCTTCCATTGTTACCGGCAAAGTATTTTCGTATCCGAGCATAACCATGCCAAGAGAATCTCCAACGAGAATACCGTTAATACCTGACTGATCCATCAATTTAGCTGTCGAATAGTCATAGGCTGTCAGCATTGTAATCTTATCGCCCTTAACCTTCTGTTCTTTAAAAGTGGATACTGTGTTTTTCATTTTTAATTACCTCCGTCATCTTCAAATAGTCACTGTCTAAATGTTTTTCCTGTGCAATACTGAGAAGCTTTTCTGAAAGCAAAAGATATATCATCTCATATCCCACCTTTTCCTCAGACTCGTTTATCCATGCTGCCTTAATAGCTTCAATGTGTTTTGTGATAGTCGACAAATCATTTCGCTCAACAGGACCTGTGAGGGCAGCCGCAACCCCTTTTTCTGCCAATGTGTCGGCATTTCCAGTAAACAAAGGCACTAAGGCTTTCTTTGCATCTTTTTTATCAAAGCCGCATTTTACAAGCATTTCAGCCCCCACTTGAAAAAGTCCGTTTACGAGATTGCTTACAACTACTGCACCGCAGTGGTAAAGAGATTTATTTTCCGCTCCCATTGCGATTACCTTATTTCCTGCTCGCTCAAAGATACTCTTAATCTCATCTAGATTCTCTGCCGAACCCTCCACAGTAAAATAAGCCTTATTCAAGTGTTTCCATGATTCGCACTTATCACTTATTGCATATAGGGGATGTACCGAATAGATATTTGCACCGAGGTTTTCACCATCAAAAAAAACGGTTGATGAAATCGAACCGCTGCAATGACAAATATTTTTATTTTTAATATCCAGATTCTTCATATAATCCCATACTTTGCTTATCTGTCCATCAGGCACAGTAATAAACAGGGTATCACTGTCACTTAAGATATTCTCTATACTCTTATATAGTTTTGTGTTAGTAAAATCTGCTGCTGATTTAGCTGATTCCGGTGATTTGCTGAAGTAACCCGTAATCTCTACGCCGTTTTCCTTCAGGTATTTTCCAAGGGAAAATCCTACTTTCCCCGCTCCGATAAATCCTGCTCTCATATCGATCACTCCTTTCTGGGAAGTGACAATCATGAAAATCTGCATGGATGAGGTCTCGTTCAAACTGATATAATCCTCATGGTTTAAAAATAAAAAATATGTGGTATAGTTTCTGTTCGAATACTATCTACCCATTACTATAGCACCTATTTAAGTGATTGTACAGAGAAAAAAATAAGGCACCACTCTAACTAATTTATCATTAAAGTGATGCTAATATAAATCGTGTTATTTAGCTTTTCTGTATTTAATCATTTTCACAATCTGAATTATCAAAGTCGGGATAAAAATATAAAGCATGACAAAACACTTCTTCATTTTTCGCTTGATTACCCACCACAGAAAAGAAAGAACCCTGTAAAGAGCCTTACCACCATTGGTGGTGCTTTGCACTCTTGATTGGGCTTTTTGTTTGCTGTATCTTTCATGCAAGAGGAAAATTAAAGTCCTCTATTCCATTTCTCTTTTAGATAATCTTCATAGTCCGTTTCATTAAAATCTAATTGTGGCGAAGTGTTGGGAATGTTGTTTCTGTTGTCTATATCTGCAAGCTGACGGAATATCCAATCATCATAAGGGTCGTGATATTTATACTCTTTGGGCTGTTCTCTGTATCGGTCTAACCCTCGCATTTCCTTATGTACTTTCATCATGCGTTCCAATTTCTGACGCTGTATCAACTGCTTGATTTCCATAAGTTCTTCCAACTCTACTACCTCACTAGAAAGATAATTGCTAATGTATCTAATCAATGTAGTTTCCATGTAAAATCTACATTCTTTTTCGTCATTGAAAAATTCATTTTCAGACAAATAATCTAAGGAAACATTAAAATCCTGTTCTCGTTTGATAACGTCCATGATATATGGCTCGGTGTGGTCAATATATTTCCATTCCCCCGACAATAATTCATTCGGTGTTACTCCCAGCACGTCCATTATCTTTTCCAATGTATCAAAGGTAGGATAATTCACACCTCGTTCAATCTTGGAAAGGCTCTGCATATTGATACCGATTTTATTGGCAAGTTCCTGTTGTTTCATTCCCCTGTGTTTTCTTATGATTTGTATGTTTTCTCCTAAGAAACTGATTTTCTTTTCATAATACTCCATAACTTAGTATAACCGCTCCTTTCGTTGCTTTTATTGTCATTTATAAGCATATCATACTTAATATATATCGAAAAGTCAATCGAAACTTCTTGACAAGTAATTCTAGTGGCATTATTATCTTATCAGACAGAGTGATTAAGCACGCTAGGGTCAATCACACACTTGAGTAAGCATATATAAGAGATGTTTTCACTTTGATAGCATGAATGAGCATGGACTATCAGACTAAAAATAGGGTTTCTGACTGGGGCTGTTTCGTTTAGCCACGAGCCTCTCAAGGCTCGTGAGCGTTAAGAACGGAACAGACACAGGAAGAAAGGGAACGCCTTTAGGCGCTCGTAAAGGGCGTATATGTAACACCGCCCTGCG
>JAUUSJ010000224.1 GCA_030841965.1 Blautia sp. | reverse complement strand
AAAATCAGCGTATGTCGAAAAACCGTGGGAACGAACGTGTTTTTAGAGGACATATGGACGAGCTCTCTTCGCGTCTGTTTCCATTTCTCTCTCTATTTCTCTCTATTTCTTCGCGTCTCTTTTCCTCTCTCTCTATCCCTCTCTATTTATTTCCGTCTCTTTCCACCTATCTCCACCAATCACTTTCTTCTCAATCCGCAAAAAAACAACGACACTGATAAGAAATGGAAAAAAATAAGTGACAATTCTATACAATATCAACGCTGCTGTTGCCTGCGCACGCCCAATATAAGCTGAAAAAAGCAATATAAATGATAATTCTGCCGGTCCCATACCAGCAATATTTGGTAATACCCCCGTAATTAAAATCATAATAGATGACAATGCCTGAGCCTCGCAAAACCCAATTTCTGGAAGTCCCAGAGCACGGATACACCAAAAAGGAATCATATAAAGACAAGACAGCTTTAAGATATCCACCAATATCAATCTCAGACAGCAGGAGCGATTTTTCAATAGATTTTTGGATTCTCTGTATAACGATTCGAGATTTTTTGTCCATATTTCCTTTTTTCTTTTCCATTTATCCGTTTCTGGAAGTTTGTTAATCGCCCAGATTCCAAATCTTTGCAGAGTTTCCCATGTGCAGATAAGTATAAGGACAAGAATAATCAGAGCACATACGATAAACCCTAGGACAATATATTTACTCAATTCTGGCATCGTCTCTTTTATCCATACTCCATGTATCAGCATCATAACTGCCGCATATAAAAATACAGTAAATTTGTGAAAGATATATATCAATATCAACATCCCAATACTATTCCCTGCCGGTATGCCATATTGATAAAGGTAGTAGCTTTGCATTGGTATAATTCCCGCTGAGAAAGTAGAGACATTTCCGAATATTCCAAGAAAAGTAATGCCTGCTGCCTGTTTCATTCCAAATGCTGGCATACGCATGCGGATAACGATACGCCTTGTGACAACGTCCAATAACTGATAAATTAAATCCAAGCCTAAAAGCAAAAATAGTCCTAAGACGGAAATATGTTTCAAACAGTCTATAATAGTCCGGTAATCTTTGCGAAACACCCAAAATATCAAGAAAAACAAGATTATAAGGGTAATCAAATTTATCACAGTTTTTCTATGTTTTTGTTTCTCCATAAAAATCACCTTCCTTTTGCTTTATTACTCTTTATATTACCCAGTTGTCTTCGTATTTACGATAAATTCTTTCTTTTTTTCTCTTTTTATGATAATATAATAATATTGGGGTCAAAAAACCTCTTGCAAGCAAGCTTGCATCGGATTTTTGACCTTTTGCCTCTGGTATCATATAATGTAAAGATTAAAATAAAGGAGATAAGCTCATGAACCGAACAAAAATTGCTATCATAGACTCTTTCTGGCAATTATTAGATGAGAAACCTTATAGCAAAATTACTGTAAAGGATATCTATCGTAGAGCGTTGCCAGGTTAACCGAAATACATTTTATTACCATTTTCACGATATTCCAGAGCTTTTGGAATTCACGGTGAAACAGGATGCAGACGATATCATCCAGTCCCATGGTAAACTCAACTCGCCTCTCGATTGCCTCACACTGCTTGTGGAAGACTGTTTGAAGAGGAAAAAAGCATTACTACATATTTATCGCTCTACTCAACGTGAGACATTTGTAAATCAATTAGATCGAATTAGTCTCTATGCGATAACTCAGTATATAGAAACAGCCACTGCAGATATGATACTTCTCCCAGAAGATAAAAAATTATTAATCCATTTTTATAAATGTATCCTTACAGGTATTCTTCTGGATTGGCTGAATACAGGAATGAGTTATGACCTGTTGAAAGGCTTTAACCGTATAGCAGAGTTATTCAAAGGGGCGAGCAAACAGGCACTTTTGGAGGCTGCTAAATCCGCAGCAAGGAAATATTAATACCCCAAAAGTCACAAAGACATATGGATTTTATAGTTTACTTTTCTTCCTTAACCTGTTTTTTTGTCAATATTCTTTCTCTTTTATTTGGAGGGCGGTGTTCTTTCCATTTTGTAACCTCTTTTAGAAGTATATACAGTGCAGAAGCAATAGGAACACCTAAGAACATTCCAATTGGTCCGGCCAGTCTTCCGCCAACTGTAATTGCCGCCAGCACCCACATGGACGGCAATCCTATGGAAGAACCGACCACACGAGGATAAATGACATTTCCCTCAATCTGTTGTAAAATTACAAAAAATATAATAAAGACAAATGCCTTAAATGGGTCAACTGTCAGGATGATAAAAGCGCCAACGATGGTACCAGTCCAGGCTCCGACAATAGGAATCAAGGCGGTCACACCGACTAAAGCTCCTACCATTGGTGCATATGGTAGACGTAATAGAAACATACCAATGGTGCAAAGTACACCAAGAATAATGGCTTCTATTGTTTGTCCAGCAATAAAGCTCCTAAATATCTGACTGAAGACAGAAGCTATGTGAATTAAGTTTTGACCAAAGTTCTTCGGAAGCCAGACTTCTATCAAATGTCCAGTTTGTTGTTTTAGTTTTTCCTTATTATAAAGGATATAAATTGCAAATACCAAACCAACAGCAATATTGACGAGCACACTGCCAACCTTTGCAGCAACCTCCATAATATAGTTCATGACGGTACTTCTGCTTTCCACAAACCAGTGATTTAAAGACTGTTTTATTCCAGCCCAATCGATATCTAATTGAAGTAATAGGTTTGTAAAGGAAAAAGGTTCTGCGTTAGCTGTTGCATTTGGTGAATCCATCTGTTCTATCATTTGAGATATATTATTCCCTACCAGTGGTATTGCATCCATAATTTCTGGGATTACCAAGAAGGCAACTCCCAAAAATATACCAAATACCAGAAGAAGAGAAAGCAAGATTGCCACTCCTCTTCTCAGTTTTTGTGTTTTTTTCTCATCTTTCTTTTGAAAGAGGTGTTTTTCAATCGGACACATCGGTACATTTAGCACAAGAGCTAGAACGATTCCGAGAATCAGTGGTTCAAACAGATTCAATATCCAGCCGACCGCTTCTGCTACAACATCCATATGACGGAGAACTAGATAGATTAAAATACAGGCAGTTATTACCTTTATTATCCATTTTGCTGCTCGATTTTCTCTATCAGAATTGCCAAATACCATTATTTTCTCCTTATTTCTCTAATCTACTCTTGCTTTTTTTGCTCTATTTTCTTTCCACAATTCATCGGCTACTGGTTTCCAATGCTCTGCATATTTATCACATTTCGCACAGAGATGGTCTACCGATTCTGGTGACTGCATATCTGTAGAATGCGCTTTTGTCCCTGCTACCATTTTCCTTAGCTTCTCTGGATTCTCCAGCATCGGACATGGACGAAGCATATTTTCATTAAACGGCTGATTGTCATGGTATGCCATCATCATAGGAGATTGCAAAGCTTCTAATATTGTCTTTTCCCGAATATTGGAATCGGAGTAATGAATAAATACACATGGGTCAATATCCCCATTTGCATTGATATGGAAATAGCGACGTCCTCCTGCGATACATCCGCCTACATATTCCGCATCATTTTGGAAATCCATTGCAAATAGAGGTTTTGTAAGGCGGTAATGACGAATCCGGCGATACGTCTCTGTTCTCTGCTTGGGTGTCGGCATCAGCTCTGGCGATGCATCATTTCCAACTGGCATATAATGAAAATACCAAATAAAATATGCTCCAAGGTCAATCAGACTGTCGAAAAATTCCTCTGATGTGATAGACTCAAAGTTCGCACTTGTATAGCAGGCAGAAATACCATAAAATAATTTCTTTTTCCGCAAAAGTTTCATAGCTGCAGTTGCCTTTTGGAACACACCGTTTCCACGTCTAAAGTCTGTGGCTTCTTCAAATCCCTCCAGCGAGATTGCAGGGACGAAATTTCCAACTCGAAGCATCTCGTTTGCAAACGCCTCATCAATCAATGTTCCATTGGTAAAACATAAGAACACACAGTCAGAATGCTTTTCAGCGAGACGGATTAGGTCTTTTTTACGAACTAGTGGCTCTCCTCCAGTATATATGTACATATAGATACCAAGTTCTTTGCCCTGACGGATGATACTGTCAATCTCATCATAGGTAAGATTTAGCTTATTTCCATACTCTGCCGCCCAACATCCTGTACAATGTAGATTACAGGCACTTGTTGGATCTAAAAGGATTGTCCACGGAATATTACATCCATATTTTTCACGACATTCCTCCTGCTTTGGCCATCCAATCATAGCCGCATGGACAAAGAAATTTACGGCTGTCGTCTTCATAACGTGAGGGTCAATATCATTGATGATATGGCGGATATATCCGTAATACGGATGCTCTGGGTTTGTCATTGCTTCTCGAACTATTTTCCTCTGGGGAACAAATTCATCTCCGGCGAATTTATCCGCCCAGTCCATCATTTTAAGAAGATTCTTCTCTGGATCTTTATATAGATATTTAAATGCCTGTTCCAGACCAAATTTTTTTATTGTTGTTGATACATCCATGTTAGGTTCCTCCTTATATTTGTATATTTATTTCTTATTCACTCATTTGTATGATTTTTAATATTTCTATTTTATAATCCAAATCATATATCCGCTATGGGCAAATATAATTCTTATATCCAAAAATCAGACATTTTCATTGTATTTGCCTAACTGTTATTCTATTTTTTATATCTACTTTTATATACTAATATGAGCAATTCATTTTTCTGAGTGAGACTATTGGTTTGGGGGGATGTGGGAGGGGACGCCAAGAGAGTCCGTCGATATGTCCTCGAAAAACACGTTCGTTCCCACGGTT
>JAUUSJ010000223.1 GCA_030841965.1 Blautia sp. | reverse complement strand
ACCGTGGGAACGAACGTGTTTTTAGAGGACATATCGACGGATTCTCTTTGCGTCTGATTCCCCTACACTAATCTACGTACTCTCTTCGCATCTGACTCCACTACACTAATCTACGTACTCTCTTCGCATCTGACTCCACTACACTAATCTACCGACTCTCTTCGCATCTGACTCCACTATACCATTTTGAATTGAGCATAGTTTTATTTCTCATATTCCATTGCACGAAGTAAAATATCTTTGCACTCTTTCGCCGTAAGTGTTCCTGTATTCAATTCCATATCATAGTTTCTTCTGTCTGTCCAATTCTTCTCTGTCCAAAATTTAAAATAGGACCTTCTCTGCTGGTCTCGCCTTTCGATTAATTTTTTTGCTTCACTCTCTGACACATGCTCCGTACATACTACCCTATTTAGTCTTTCTCGCTCATCCGAAGAGTAAATATAGACTCTCACAGTTTTATTATTTTTTAGTATTTCCGTCGAGCATCTTCCGATGAATACCGCTGGACCTTGCATTGCGAGATTGCGAATTGTGTCCTGTAATCTCTCACACATTTCGTAAATTTTATCCTGTTTTATATTCTGTCCATAATTCGCTAATAAAGCAATATTATATAAAATACTTCCTGTTTTTCTCTCATCATATTCTTTTAGGAGGTCTAATGAGACACCTCTTCTCTCTGCCTCTTTTATTAAGAGCTCCCCGTCATAATATGGAATTCCTGCTTCTTTGGCGACAAGTTTCCCTATTTCTCGCCCTCCGCTTCCAAACTCTCTCTCTATTGCGAGTGATTTCATTTTAAATACAGCTCCTTTCTTTATCTACACTTATATGCAATGATACCAGGGTCAAAAGGTCTAAAATCCGATACAAGCTTGTTTGCAAGAGGATTTTTGAACTTGAGACCCCAGCATCATGCAATTCCATTTTCTTTGATTTATCTGTCATTTTTAGGCATTTGTAGGAATTTAGTTGCTTGTTTATGATGCCTTCACAAACTGACTATTATACAAGTCCGCGTAAAATCCGCCTTTTTCCATCAACTCCTCGTGATTTCCACTCTCAATGACATCTCCATCTTTTAGTACTAAAATCAAATCTGCATTCTTAATCGTAGATAGACGGTGTGCAATTACAAATGAAGTTCTGCCTTTCATCAGCGTATCCATCGCATTTTGAATGACTAACTCTGTTCTCGTATCGATAGAGCTTGTCGCCTCATCTAAAATTAACATCGGAGCATCTTGCACCATAGCACGCGCAATTGTAATCTGCTGCTTTTGCCCCGCCGATAAGCTCATCTCATCGCCAAGTACGGTATCATATCCTTTCGGAAGAGTTCGGATAAAATGATCCAGTCCGACTGCCTTACATGCTCGCTGTATCTGTTCATCGGTGACATTTTCCTTACAGTAGACAATATTTTCTCGAACTGTGCCCTCAAATATCCATGTCTCCTGAAGTACCATACAAAACATCTCATGGACATTTTCTCTCGTCAGTTCATGAACTGGAATTCCATCGATGGAAATCTTTCCACCGTTGATTTCAAAAAATCGCATTAATAAATTGACAAGTGTCGTCTTTCCTGCTCCCGTTGGACCGACGATGGCGATTTTTTGTCCTGGCTCTACTTTGGCAGAAAAATCGTGAATAATATCTCCCTTTGCCTCGTCGTAAGCAAAGCGCACATGTTCAAATTCTACGCTTCCCTTTGCATTCGCCAATTTTTTCGTCTTAGCCTTCTCGTCTTCCATCTCATCTGCCTCCAAAAACTCAAAAATACGCTCACTTGCAGCGGCGGCAGACTGAAGACTCGTTGTTCCTTGCGCAAACTGTTGTAAAGGCTGAGTAAACTGTCGTACATACATCATAAATGCCACAATCACACCAAATGTAATTTTTCCATTCATCGCAAGCGCCGCACCTACAATACATACTAAGACATAGGCAAGGTTTCCGACAAAAATCATGATTGGTCGCATCATTCCAGACATCATCTGTGCCATAAATGCACTATTGCTTAACTCCATATTGATTTTGTCAAATTTCTTTTTTTCTGATTTTTCCCCGTTATATATTTTTACAACATTATGTCCAGAATAAACTTCCTCCACATGGCTATTCATCATTCCGAGATTTCTCTGCTGAAGTCGGAAATATCTCTGTGATTTCGACACAATAAAAATTAATAATAAAAATCCAAGAAGCGATGCCAAAACAGCTGTAATTGCCATCCATATATTGGTAAAAATCATAATAATAAGGGAACCTATAAACATTGTCGCAGCGGAAACCAAGGATGCGGCACTCTGATTTAATGTCTGCCCAATCTGGTCCACGTCATTTGTCACTCGGCTTAGTACATCACCGTAAGATACTTTATTAAAAAAACTCATAGGCACACGATTAATTTTATGTGAGACATCTTTTCTCATTCTATTGGAAAGTTTCTGCGTAACAGTCGCCATAATAAATCCCTGAATATAGAGAAGTGCCGCACCGCAGACATAAATAATAATCAACTCGGTAAACATCTGGGTTAATGCTTCCATATCGATTCCAGTCATCAAACCTGCTGTAATCGTATCCGTGATATCACTTAATTTTCCTGGTCCCAAAAGATTTAGGACCGAGCCTAAAATTGCACAAATAAATGCTATGACAAACAAAGGCATATCTGATTTTGCATATCGAGCTAATTTCATCATAGATTCCTTAAAATTATGAGGTTTTTCTCCCTTTCCCCTCGTTCCTGAGCCTCGTACATTATTCTTATTTTCCATCATGCAAGTTCCTCCTTTGAAAGCTGTGATAAGGCAATATCCTGGTAGACCTTACAATTTTTCAATAATTCCCTATGTGTTCCCATTCCGACCATTTTTCCTTCATCAAGGACAATAATCTTGTCAGCATCCATAATCGTACCGATTCTCTGTGCTACAATCAAAGTTGTCGCATTCTTTGTTTCTTTTTTCAAAGCCGAGCGCAGGATACGGTCTGTCTTATAGTCAAGAGCCGAAAATGAATCGTCAAAAATATAAATTTCTGGGTCTCTGCATACAGCACGGGCAATCGAAAGTCTCTGTCTTTGTCCACCTGATAAATTCGTACCGCCCTGTGCGATACCGCTTTGGTAAGTATCTGGCATTTTTTCCACAAACTCTTTCGCCTGAGCTATCCTAGCTGCCTTTTTTATATCTTCTTCACTGTACGCATCTTTTCCGTTATCTCCGTAAGCTATATTGGACTCCACTGTGCCTGCAAACATAACTGCCGTCTGTGGGACATAGCCAAACTTATTATGTAGCGCTTCTTGCGTATACTCTTTTACATTATATCCATCAATGAGCACCTCTCCATCTGTCGCATCATAAAATCTAGGAATCAGATTGACCAATGTACTCTTACCACTTCCCGTGGAGCCGATAAATGCCACGGTTTCTCCTTTTTTTGCGGTAAAGCTGATATCTTTTAGGACATACTCCTCGGCATCTGGATATTTAAAACTTACATTTTTAAACTCAACTTCGCCTTCTTTTTGATTCGTTGTCTTTGCCATATCTCCACTACATATCGAAGGTTTTGTCTCAATTACCTCACGAACACGGTTCGCTGCCACAGAGACTCTCGGTAGCATGATTATAATAATAGAAAGTGACATAAATGCCATGACAACCTGCATCGCATAGCTGACAAATACTACCATATTTGAGAAAATTCCAATTTTCTCGGTCGCTGCGGCCTGATTTAATAAAATCGCACCAATCCAGTAGACTGCCAGAGACAATCCATTCATAATCATCTGGATACCTGGCGTTAAAATTGCCATAATACGATAGGCAAAACGGTTATTACTCGTTAATTCATCATTTGCTTTTCCAAACTTTTTCTCCTGATATTCTTCTGCATTATATGCACGGACAACCTTAATTCCAGTCAAATGCTCTCTCGTAATTCGGTTAATATTATCGGTCAAGCCCTGAATTTTTTTAAATTTTGGAAGAGCAAATATAATGATAATTCCTATCAATACAAGTAAAATTGCTACAGCGACAGCGGTTGCTATCGACCATTCCACGCCCTTTCCGGCAATCTTTGTAATCGCCCAGATGGCTGTGATTGGCGCTTTTACCATAATCTCAAGTCCCATAGCAACTAACATTTGAATCTGCATAATATCATTCGTCGAACGAGTAATCAAACTCGCTGTGGAGAATCGGTTAATCTCTCCCATTGAGAAGGATTCTACCTGATTATACTGTAATTCTCTCAAACGTCGTCCAAAATTTGCCGCCATACGGGAAGATAATGCGATGGAACAGATACATGCGAGAAAGCTTCCCAATGCGCATAAAAGCATACTGCCTCCAGCGGCAAATATCTCACTCATCTGACTTCCCTCTGTCTCTACTAAGGTTGTAATCTCTGACATATAGTCTGGAAGTTTCAAGTCCATCCATACTTGAAATACGATGAATATAATCGTATAGAGAAACAACATCCAGTCCTTTTTCTGCATATACTTTAATATTTTAAACATATCCCTATCATCACCCTTTCTGTTTCTATTCAAAATTTCAATATATTGTATGCAAAAAAAATTGATGATAATTATTATTTAGAAATTGGTTTGGTTTTCTTACTATTTCTAGTGAAAGTTTTTAGTAATAATTATCGTTAGAAACTAATTTACCTCTTTCTTTTCATTTTGTCAAGAGGGTATGTGAAATTTTGAAATGGTTTTGGGGGATAGGATGGATTTGATGGTAAGACGATTTGGGGATAGATGATTTGGGGATAGATGATTGGGAGACAGATGATTGGGAGGCAGATGATTGGGAGGCAGATGATTGG
>JAUUSJ010000222.1 GCA_030841965.1 Blautia sp. | reverse complement strand
GTGCTCCAGCGGCAAAGCTAAGTATATCGAAAAATCGCTCCACTCTCTATCGTTTGCTGGGCAGATACCTGCCTCCTCTTTCTGCTGGGTGTTGGCGAAACAATATGCAATTGTTAAAAATTTGATATTTATTTGTATTTTTGTAGCTCTTTTTGTTGCCAATAGGTGTGGAAAAGTTTTATAGATTTCAATTTTCTGTGAATTTGGTTTGGACTTCTTTACCCTTGATGATATCGTAAGTTTTTTTAGAGAATTTACTATTTATGATAATTGTTTTGATTCTCTGGTTGGTTACTGGGGAGGTTGTTTGTAGTTTTGTTTTCTTTTTTCTGGGCGTACATGTTTTCTATGTACGCTGTATTAATCTTACGCAAAATTTGAAAAGGAATGGGATAGCGTAAAATTTTTGTAAGTTAAAAAAGCAGGAAAATCACATGGAAAGTATGTTATTGTGTTTTGCCAATACACAGCGAAGAGAGTTCGTAGATATGTCCCCCAAAAACGATAGAGAGTGGAGCGGTTTTTCGATATACTTAGCTTTGCCGCTGGAGCATTGTTTGAGTGCCGTAGGCGCGAGTTTGCGGGAAGCGGCAAAAATCAGCGTATGTCGAAAAACCGTGGGAACGAACGTGTTTTTGGGGGACATATCTACGAACTCTCTTTGCGTCTCTCCTCACTACATCCCAATTATCCAACTAATAAAAATTTTACGCTATCAAGGAATTGATATCGCTTGTTTTTAATGCTATAATAGCTATAAGTTAGTTACAACTAATCCCTGGCGTACTTTTGTTGTATGGGTGCAGGGAAATCTACTAAAGGCAGGGAAAAGAGGGAAGAATCGTATTCGTTATGATAGGAAGGAGGGGCGATATGAAAAAACAATATTTTTCCATGGAGAAGGACGGCTTTTACGGTGTTTATTATCCCAATGAAACGGTCAGTTGTAAGGCATTTTTGTGCATGATTGGGGATTCTGCGGATAATGTGATGGTGCGGGGCGCCGCCAAATGGCTCCATGATTTGGGCTACCATGCGCTGGCTCTGGCTCCAGAAGAAACGGACTGTGGCTATCACAGTTATCCGCTGGAATGTTGCGAAAAAGCCATTGCCTTTTTGAAAAGCCAGGGCATCGAAAAGATTGGCGTTACGGGCGGTTCTACGACTGGCATGATTGCGCTGGCTGCGGCGTCTTGTTTCTCGGATATCACGCTGACATTGGTGTTTACTCCATCGGATTTTATCATGGAGGGTTTTTATCAGGGAAAACGGGACGGCTGCAAGGAATGGCCGGGAGAAAAGGAATCTACCCTTACTTATCGGGGACAGCCGCTGCCATATTTGCCCTATGCTTGGCGGCACCCGGACTACTGGCAGAATGTGATGAAAGAGTCCCGGGCAGGCGGCAATATAATTGCCAGCCGTGGTCTGTTTGATGCGTCCGAGAGGCTCCATCCTATTCAGGAGGAAGAAAAAATCAAGGTGGAGAATATCCGGGGGCGGGTCGTCTTTGTGGGTGCAGAGGATGATGTGCTTTGGGATACTTGCAAGTATATCCGTCGTATGGTACAGCGACTGAAGGAGCGCCCACACGAATGCAGATATGAAGCTCTGCTCTATGCGCATGGCACGCATTTCGTCTTTCCACAGAGTATGATGAAGAAGATGCTGCCCGTTGGCGTCTCCTTGCTAGTTGGACTGTTGTTCAAGGCTGGGCGGCAGTATCCGAAGCAATGCAAAGCCACGCGGGTGGATATTGACCAGAAAATTGCCAAAATTCTGAGAGAATGGTAGAGAAACGGAGGAATATCAGATGTGTAGGCTTAGAAGTATACTGCATGTCAAAAGAAGTCTAACGGAGGAATATATTTAGACGCTGGAGCAGGTGGGTTGCGTTAGTAAGCGTTTGATGGAAAGGAGTAAAAAATCATGTCCAAACAGGCATCAAAATTTCAAGAAAAATTTATGTCCCTCAAATTCCGGGGCAAGGAGATTTTTAAGCCCTTGAATACGGGCGTCATCGATGAGCATGTAAAATGCGTCAGGGAGTTTGTGGCTAATATTTTCTTCTACACGAAGAACGGAGCCACCATTATGATTGACGCTGGATATAATTACGAGCGGCTGGGCGAGAAGATGGCGTGGCTGGGTCTAAAGCCAGAAGAAATCAAGCATATCCTCATCACCCACCAGGACACCGATCATGTGGGTGCGGTGGAGCGAGATAGCGACGGGCTGTTTCGACATGCGACGCTTTATATTAGCGAGATTGAAAATCGGTATCTGACCAAGGCGGTGCGACGCAAGGTTTACGGCGGGTGGTACAAGCTGCCCTATGTGGAAATCGATAACGAAAAGGTGCTGTTAAAAGACGGGCAGGTCTTTGAGCTTGATGGTATCAAGATAGAGTGTATTCTGGTGCCTGGGCATACTTGGGGGCATATGGTGTATCTCATTGACGACAAATACCTGTTCACTGGGGATACCATTTGGTTTGGTCCGCAGGGCGGATGTAGCTTTTTAGATAGCCTGGCAGAGGACAATACTCTCTCTATAAAATCATTAGCTGCGCTGGAGCGACTGTTGCGAGAACGAGGATTAAACCCCATTGTCATCACTGGACATACTGGATGGTCGGATGATTTGGACTTTGTGTTCGCCCATACCGATACCGTTTGCCGAGCTTCCAGGAGGCAGAAGCCCCATGACCCAAACGCCCCCTACGATGCCTATGACGAAAGCGATGACACGAAAGAACAGGCTCAGACAGTTCGACTGAAAAAGGCGTTTCCAGTGGCATAATTTACCTCAGTGCCAAAGCTATCCCAGTTGCTTTTTGACTCTCTTCGCTTAAAAATTTTGCGCTATCTATTTGCAAAAATAGGGTGACAGATGGAAATATTTATGATATAATAAAAGAAATTTAATACTTTTGTAAAAAATACAAGCAAAAATGAAATATAAATTTAATATATTTAGTGCGAAACGAAGTAGAGTATTAAAATATGATATATAAACTATCTTAAGCAACTTAAAGGAGGAAAAAGAAAATGAAACAGCTGAAAAAGGGAACACAGATATTTCTATTGATTTTAATGGCAGTTTCTCTTTGCTTTGCGATACCGACAAAGGCAGACGCCGCCAAAGTCTCTAAAGTAAAGTTTTCACAATCCAGTTATACGATATCAAAGGGCTCCAAAAAAACATTGACAGTATCCATCTCACCTTCCAGCGAGAAAAAAAGAAAGGTAAATTTTAAATCAAGCAATAGTTCTGTTATTAGTGTAAAGAGAAAATCCAATAATAAAGTAGAAATCACAGCAAAAAAAACAGGAACCGCTACTATCACAGCGACAGTAAACGGAACGAAGGTTAAGACAAAATGCAAAATCACAGTAAAAAATCCGAAGATTGCCACAAAGAAAGTTGCGATTTCTCCTCAAAACGTGGTTATATATAAAGGACATACAAAGACATTAAAAGCGTCCATCAATCCGTCCAATGCTACATACAGAAAAGTAACCTGGTCATCTAGTAATACTAAGATAGCTACCGTGAACTCAAAGGGAAAAGTTACAGCAAAAAAAGCAGGAACTGTCACAATCACGGCAACCGTAAAGGCAGCAAATAAAAAAGCAACTTGTAAAGTTACAGTAAAAAATCCGACCGTTCGCCTGACGTCTACAAGTAAAACCGTCTACCTAGGTGATACCTACACCCTAAAAGCGACAGTCACTCCATCTAGTGAGAAAGTAACCTGGTCATCGAGCAATACAAAAGTTGCCACAGTAAATTCAAACGGAAAAATTACTGCCAAAAAAGAGGGAACTGCGACACTCACAGCAAAAATCAAGGGAACAAGTATGAAGAAAACCTGTAAAATTACAGTAAAGAAAAAATCCCTAAAATTATCTTCCGATAAAGTTTCCATCTATGTAGGTGACACAAAGACATTGAGAGCAACCCCTACTCCGTCTGGAGAGAAAATTCTATGGACCTCCAGTAATACAAAAGTTGCCACAGTAAACTCGAGCGGCAAAATCACAGCCAAAAAAGCCGGAACTGCGACAATCACAGCAAAAATAAAAGACACAAATATCAAAAAGACATGTAAGCTAACTGTGAAAAATGTAAGTGCAAAGAAAGTAACCTTATCCGCATCCACAGTAAGCATTCGTGTCGGAGACACAAGAACACTTACGCCAACTATCTCTCCGTCCAATACAACAAATAAGTCCGTGACCTGGTCTTCTAATGATACTTCTGTCGCCACAGTTAGCACAGCAGGAAAAATAAAAGGCAAAAAAGCAGGCACAGCAACAATTACAGTTAAAGTTTCTGGAACCAATATTAAAGCAAGCTGTAAAGTAACCGTAAAAAATAAGACAGCTACAGCCGCAGAAATCGCCGATAAATTCTATCATACATGGAAGGGTACCTCCCATTCCACCCAGATAGAAAACAAAATCACAAAGACAAAGATGTTTATTAACGGAGAAAGCAGTGGAAGCAAATACAAAATTACAAATTCCATAGTAAATGCCGACGGCTCCATCTGGATTTACGCCACAATTCAAGACCCAACACAGTACGGTCTATTTAAAATTTCCTCAAACGGAAAAACAATGGTAGTTACATACTCCCACGACGGTGGAAAAACCTACTCAAAAACAGAATATACTTTCACAAAAACAAAATAAATCATTTTAGATTATTTTGCCAATATACTCAAAAATTCAAATAAATATACAATATAAAAAATAACTTTATATAGTTTTGCCAGTACACAGCTTAAAAATAATTATATATAGTTTTGCCAGTACACAGCGAAGAGAGTCCGTCGATATGTCCTTCAAAAACGATAGAGAGTGGAGCGGTTTTTCG
>JAUUSJ010000221.1 GCA_030841965.1 Blautia sp. | reverse complement strand
TCAATCTTAACTAAATGACATTGAGCGGCAAAGCTAAGTATATCGAAAAACCGCTTCACTCTCTATCGTTTTTCGAGAACATACCGACGGGCTCTCTTCGCTGTGTACTGGCAAAACAATTTAAAATTCTTTTTTATGGGGCAACTATTATATAGCTTTAATGTGATTTTTATTTATAAAAATTTTACGTTATCAAAAAAAGAAGAAAATACTTCAACATAGATAATGTTGATATTATAAAAAATGTTAGTGTAAAAGATATAATGGAAATTTTGAAACAAAAGTGTGCTAAAGATAGATAGAAAGGAAATACAAATTCGGATTTGTAGGGCTACGAGCAGATTTGTCCAAGACTGAGGGCAGTCGATGGAAACTTGTTCATAAGAGACTGTATTATATTCTAGATGAACTCTGCGATAGCAGAGAATATCGAGATGAAATGAAGAGGAATGTGCGAGTAGTCCGTGAGGGATGATAGATGAAAGTAAAAATCGGTGAATTGACAAAGATAAAAACTGGAAAACTTGATGCAAATGCCTCGTCGGAAGATGGACAGTATCCTTTTTTTACATGTTCAAGAGAACCCTTAAGGATATCCACATACTCATATGATTGTGAGTGTGTTTTGGTAGCTGGGAATGGCGACTTGAATGTTAAGTATTACAACGGAAAATTTGATGCATATCAGCGTACATACATTATTGAGGACAATAGTAGTGGAAAACTGTATATGCCTTATCTGTATTATTTTATGGAAGGATATGTTGAAGAGCTAAGAAAGCAAGCAATTGGTGGAGTGATTAAGTATATTAAGTTGGGGAATTTAACAGATGCAATGATAGAATTGCCATCTATTGAAGAACAAAAATCTATAGTTGTTATCTTAGAAAAGGCGAAAAATTTGTTGAATTTAAGAAACGATGAGATTTTGAAATTAGACGACCTTATCAAAGCCCGATTTGTCGAGATGTTTGGGGATCCTATAACTAATCCTAAGGGGTGGGATAGGGTGAAAATCAGAGATTGCCTTGAAAATATTGATAATGGAAGAAGTTTTGTTTGTGATACCGAGGCTAGAACTGGGGAATATCCAGCTATTTTAAAATTGAGTGCAGCAACGTATGGCATATATAAACCAGAAGAAAACAAGGCAGTTGTAGAAGAAAGTGACTTTGTAGAAAATATGGAAGTTCATGATGGTGATTTGCTTTTTACTAGAAAAAATACGCCTGAATTAGTTGGAATGGCTGCATATGTGTATTCGACTCCAAAGAATTTAATGATGCCTGATTTGATCTTTAGGTTAAATACAAAAAATATTTGTAACAAGATTTATTTATGGAAACTAATCAATCATGAATTATATAGAGGGCAAATTCAAAGTATTGCGAGTGGATCTGCCAAATCCATGTCAAATATATCCAAGGAAAGGTTGGGAAATTTATTCATTTGCTTACCACCTATAGATATTCAAAACCAGTTTGCAGACTTTGTCGCCCAGATCGACAAATCAAAAGTTGTCGTCCAGAAAGCATTGGAGCAGGCACAGTTATTATTTGATAGTTTAATGCAGAAATATTTTGGATAGAAAGGTAGATGATAAATGGCAAAAATGACAGTATATCATGGTGGATATTCAGTGATTAAGAATCCTGAAATTCGTATTGGAAGAAATACAAAGGATTTTGGAAATGGATTTTATTGCACGATTATAAAAGAACAGGCACAACGGTGGGCAAAACGATATGATACAAAAATTGTGTCTATCTATGATGTGCGCTTGAATTCTAACTTGCAAATAAAAGAATTTAAGGAAATGACGGACGAATGGTTGGATTTTATCATTGATTGCAGAAGTGGAAAGAAACATTCGTATGATATTGTGATTGGAGCAATGGCAGATGATCAGATTTATAATTATGTTTCTGATTATATGGATGGAAGTATTACAAGAGAGCAGTTCTGGGTATTGGCAAAATTTAAGTATCCGACGCATCAGATTAATTTTTGCACAAAGGAAGCGTTAAAATGTCTTGAATACAGAGGATTTGAGGAGGTTTTGTAATGGAAAATGTAGGGAGAGAATCATCAAAAGATAATGATCTGTTTTTTACATGCAGTTTGATTGATTATATTGCAAGAAAAACGAAGAATACAAGGGTAGAGGTCGTAAATGCATTAGGAAAAAAGAACCTTGCGAAAATCTATGATTTAGCAGATGTCTATCACTGTGACAATATAGAACGTGTTAGCGATGATTTTATCAGAGAAGCAAAAATTAAAATGGGAAATTTTGACAATGTAGCAGCATGTAAATATGCTATCCCATCGCATTGGGATATTGGTAAAGTATATAAAAGATTGATAAAGGCTGTAGCAGAATGCGAAAATATAGAAATTATTGATGCGTTATTAAAGGTTTATAACTCATTTATAAGTAGTAAAATTGATGATTATAACAGCAGTATGTATTACGAAAATCCGTCGTATCTGTTGGAATGTTATTTGGAAAATAAAGTAATTTAAAGATTTTTGGAGTAGGATGTTGGTATCAAATGAAAGGAGTACCAACATGGAAGAAAAGATTGTATTGATTATTAATGAAATGGCAGATTATTTGAATATTTCACAGATGAAGAAATTGCAAGAAGTCCTGCTTCAAACATTTTCAGAAAATGAAATGCCCAAAGAAGAGATTTCAAATAATGATTATTTACAGTTGTTTTTAGATGCAAAAAAAATTGAAGGATGTTCAGCTAGAACTATCCAATATTATTGCTCTACAGTAGAGCGAATGCTTCAAAAAATAGAACAACCTATACGAAAGATTTCCACAGAAGAAATCAGAAAATATCTTGTTGATTATCAGAAAATCAATAATTGTAGCAAAGTTACAGTGGATAATATTCGACGAAATATTTCTAGTTTTTTCTCTTGGCTAGAGGAAGAAGATTATATATTGAAAAGTCCGATGAGGCGTATTCACAAAATAAAAACGAAGCAACCTGTGAAAGAAATAATATCTGACGAAGCAATAGAATTGCTTAGGGATGGTTGTGAATCTTCTAGAGATTTGGCTATGATTGATTTGTTGTATTCTACGGGAATACGTGTGGGTGAGTTAGTTAATTTAAATATTTCAGATGTGGATTTTGAAGCTAGAGAATGCATTGTTTTTGGAAAAGGAGATAAGGAACGAAAAGTATATTTTGATGCCAAGGCCAAGTTGCATTTACAAGACTATTTGAAGGAAAGAGATGATAATAATTCGGCACTTTTTGTATCGTTAGATGCACCTCATAATCGGTTGAAGATTAGTGGAGTAGAGATTCGTATTCGTACGCTTGGTAGAAAATTGAATATGGAAAAAATTCATCCGCATAAATTTCGTAGAACAATGGCAACAAGAGCTATTGATAAAGGTATGCCAATCGAACAAGTGCAAAAGATACTAGGTCATTCTCAAATAGATACGACTATGCAATATGCCATTGTAAATCAGATGAATGTAAAAACATCCCATCAAAAATTCATTGCTTAAGGTCAATTCGGATTTGTAGGGCTACGAGCAGATTTGTCCAAGACTGAGGGCAGTCGATGGAAACTTGTTCATAAGAGACTGTATTATATTCTAGATGAACTCTGCGATAGCAGAGAATATCGAGATGAAATGAAGAGGAATGTGCGAGTAGTCCGTGAGGGATGATAGATGAAAGTAAAAATCGGTGAATTGACAAAGATAAAAACTGGAAAACTTGATGCAAATGCCTCGTCGGAAGATGGACAGTATCCTTTTTTTACATGTTCAAGAGAACCCTTAAGGATATCCACATACTCATATGATTGTGAGTGTGTTTTGGTAGCTGGGAATGGCGACTTGAATGTTAAGTATTACAACGGAAAATTTGATGCATATCAGCGTACATACATTATTGAGGACAATAGTAGTGGAAAACTGTATATGCCTTATCTGTATTATTTTATGGAAGGATATGTTGAAGAGCTAAGAAAGCAAGCAATTGGTGGAGTGATTAAGTATATTAAGTTGGGGAATTTAACAGATGCAATGATAGAATTGCCATCTATTGAAGAACAAAAATCTATAGTTGTTATCTTAGAAAAGGCGAAAAATTTGTTGAATTTAAGAAACGATGAGATTTTGAAATTAGACGACCTTATCAAAGCCCGATTTGTCGAGATGTTTGGGGATCCTATAACTAATCCTAAGGGGTGGGATAGGGTGAAAATCAGAGATTGCCTTGAAAATATTGATAATGGAAGAAGTTTTGTTTGTGATACCGAGGCTAGAACTGGGGAATATCCAGCTATTTTAAAATTGAGTGCAGCAACGTATGGCATATATAAACCAGAAGAAAACAAGGCAGTTGTAGAAGAAAGTGACTTTGTAGAAAATATGGAAGTTCATGATGGTGATTTGCTTTTTACTAGAAAAAATACGCCTGAATTAGTTGGAATGGCTGCATATGTGTATTCGACTCCAAAGAATTTAATGATGCCTGATTTGATCTTTAGGTTAAATACAAAAAATATTTGTAACAAGATTTATTTATGGAAACTAATCAATCATGAATTATATAGAGGGCAAATTCAAAGTATTGCGAGTGGATCTGCCAAATCCATGTCAAATATATCCAAGGAAAGGTTGGGAAATTTATTCATTTGCTTACCACCTATAGATATTCAAAACCAGTTTGCAGACTTTGTCGCCCAGATCGACAAATCAAAAGTTAACGAGTATAGCACAAAATTTTTACAAATAAAAAAGCAGACAACTTACATTGAAATTGTGCAGTAATTATAAAAAGAATTTTATAGGAGTTTGCCAGTACACAGCGAAGAGAGACCGCAGATATGTTCTCTAAAAACGATAGAGAGTGGAGCGGTTTTTCGATATACTTAGCT
>JAUUSJ010000220.1 GCA_030841965.1 Blautia sp. | reverse complement strand
GGCAAAAATCAGCGTATGTCGAAAAACCGTGGGAACGAACGTGTTTTTCGAGGACGTATCTTGGGACTCTCTTCGCGTCTATCCCCAACTCTCTTACCATCTGTTCCCTCATACCAAATTTGGGACTCTCTTTGCGTCTGTCTCCATTTTCCCCCATTATCCAACCACCCCAAATTTTCCCCCATCAGTTGTCATCCCTTCATTGCATTTTTCCTCTTATAGATGTATACTAAAAAAAGAAAAGAGCAGGAAATAAATAAAATAATATAGAAAGAGAACGGAGAGAACCATATGATAAATTTTGCGGTAATAGGAACGAATTTTGTGACAGATTCTTTTATCGATGCAACCTGTAAATGTGAAAAAATGCAGTTAGTTGCAGTTTATTCTCGTTCCTTAGAGAAAGCTAAAAAATATGCAAACCAATATGGAGCAAGATTAGTATTCGACGACTTAGAAAAGTTGGCAGAGTGTAGCGAGATTGATGCGGTCTATATAGCAAGCCCAAACAGCCTACACGCAAGCCAGAGCATTTGCATGATGCGACATGGAAAACATGTTATCTGTGAGAAGACAATCGCCTCGAATGAGAAAGAAATCATAGCGATGATTGACGCAGCCCATAAAAATGAAGTCATCTTATTGGAAGCAATGCGCTCGGCACAAGACCCTGGCTTCTTAAAGATAAAAGACCTACTTCCAAAACTAGGCAAAATAAGAAGAGCAACCTTCAGAAAATGTCAGTATTCCAGACGATACGATAAATTCAAAGAAGGGATTATAGAAAACGCTTTTAACCCAGACCTATCAAATGCGGCTTTGATGGATATCGGTGTCTACTGTGTTCATCCAATGGTCGTCTTATTTGGATTGCCAGCTAGAATTAAGAGTATGAGTGTGAAGTTAGAAAATGGATTTGAAGGTTCTGGGACGGCATTATTCGATTACGAAGATATGCAGGCAGAGATTATATACTCAAAGATTACAGCTTCGAGCCTGCCAAGCGAGATTCAGGGCGAGGAAGCATCCATGCTGATTGATGAGATTGCAGACCCGAGAGAGATTACAATCTATTATCGAAACGGAGAAAAAGAAGTATTTTCGATTGAAAAAGAAGAGAATAATATGTGCTATGAGGTACAAGAATTTGCAAATTTAATAGAAAATAATTCCATTCATCATCCATACTTATATCACTCGAAGATGGAGCTTATGGTTATGGATGAGATAAGAAGACAGGAACATATTATTTTTCCGGCGGATGGGGAATAAATTAGTTGAAAAACAGTGAATTATACCATATAATATGTTTTAGGACATGTCAACGACTTATCGTTAAAGGATGGAAGGCTTTTGAATGTCCAGTCGCACGAATGAGAGATGTTCTATGGGGATACGAGTAAGTTTATATTCGTTGGAGAGTTATGATAGAGACAAAGATAATAGCAGTAAGATATATGTTCACATTTTAGATATGACAAGATAAAGATATGAGTAATGTAAAAACTAAGTTCTTAGTATTACTTATACCTGTTTAGGATGAAAGGAATGGTGGATTAATATGAATTTTTATATTCCAACTAAGATACATGTACAAAGAGGTTGTGTTTCCAATAATATAACAGAGTTAGCTGCCCTTGGAACAAAAGCTTTGATTGTGACAGGAGCGAATTCTTCTAAGCAGAACGGCTCTCTAAAAGATGTCACAGAGGCGTTAAGTGCGAAAGGTGTTTTATATGTTATATTTGATTCAATAGAACAAAATCCTTCTCTGGAGAATGTCGAGATGGCGGCAAAAGTAGGAAAAGAGGAGAATGTAGATTATGTCATTGGTATCGGCGGAGGTTCTCCGATGGATGCGGCAAAGGCGGTTGCTGTCTTGGTTGCCAATCCAGATAAGAATGCAAAGGATTTGTATGATCCTACCCCTCTTAAGGCACTTCCAGTTGTGGAGGTTCCAACGACGGCGGGAACTGGATCTGAGGCCACACCGTATGCTATCTTAACTCTTCACGATGAGAAGACAAAAAGGAGTATGGCGCAGAAAGTATTTCCAGAGCTTGCACTTGTGGACCCTGGATATTTGAATTTCTCAAATAAAGATTTGCTTGTGAATACGGCGATTGATGCTCTGGCTCACTTGATAGAGAGCTATTTGAACGCAGATGCGGACCCATTTAATCGTATGCTCAGTGAGTATGGATTGGACCTTTGGGGAAGCGTGAAGGAAGTATTATTGATTGAGGAGGACCCTACGGATGAGGAGGCGGAGACATTGGCTCTCGCATCGACCATTGCAGGTATGGCAATTTCACATACTGGTACATCACTTCCACACGCAATGAGCTATTATTTGACATATGAGAAGGGAATTCCTCATGGAAATGCAGTCGGCATCTTTCTTCCTGCTTTTATCGATATGTATGAGGATAGAAGTCAGGTTAAGGCAGTGCTTCGACTCTTAGAGTTTAGAAATGAAAAGTCCTTCTTTAAATTTATCGATTCGCTATTTGATATTGTATCGATAGAGCAAGATGAGTTAGACCGCTATGTGGATGATATGTTAAATAACGAGAGAAAGCTTGCGAAGTATCCATTCCCTATGACGAGAGAGACGATGGAATTATTGTTTGTCAATTCTATCTCTGTTGAGAAGAAAAAGCTCTTCTCCTTCTTTAAGAAGAATAAAAAAGAACAGCCAGTACAGCCAAAGTCTGTTGAGACAAAGAATGTCGAGGAGGTAGAGGCAGTGATTGAGCCTCAGAAACCGACAGAGGAAGAACAATTGGCTGCGCTTCGCGAGGAGCAAGAGAGGGCGAGAGAGCAGGCTGAGCGAAAGAAAGAAGAAGAGAGAAAGAAAGCGTTAGAGCAGGAGAAATTAGAAAAAGAGAAAGCTTACCGTGAGGCGAGAGAGAAAGCTTTGATGGCGAGAGAACAGGCGGCGAGAGAGGCTGCTGAGGCGAAAAAGCAGGCGAGTGCCACGACTGAGCCAAAGATACAGACGGATGTCAAAGTAGAAGACAGAAGAAAGTCTGGCACAATGGCTGGCGCAAAGAAACAGGCGGATGCCATGGCGCAGAACGCTGGCAAGACGACTGTGATTCCAAATATCACAAAGGTGAAGAAAGAAGAGCCTGCTAAAAAGTCCAAACCAGCAGGAAGAAGTCTCTTTGCTCCACAGCCTGAAGTGGCAGCAAAACCAGAAACGAAAAAGCCAGAGGCGAAAAAAGTAGAGAAACCTAGTATGGCAAAAAATGTCAAGAAAGTATCAGAGCCAGCGAAGGTTGAGCCAGTGAAAGTTGAGCCAAAGGTAGTAGAGCCAAAGAAAGCGGAGAAGATTTCTAAGCCGGAGATAAATCAATCCTTAGAGTCGATTAAGCGCGCACAGGCAGCAGCAGAGGCTGAGAGAAAGGCAAGAGAGGAAGTAGAGAAGGCAGCTCAGATGGCAGCCGAGGAGGCGAGAAAGGCTGAGGAGGCAGCACAGGCGGCAGCAAGAGCGAGAGCAGCGGCGGCAGCGAGAGCCGAGGAGCTTGAGAGAAGGCTTGCGGAGGCAGAAAGAAGAGCTGAGGAAGCGAGAAAAGCGATGGATTCCTTGAAGGATGAATAGAAAATCTCCGAAAGAGCATACTGGAGATGAATCATATTCAAACTAGGATGCTCGTAGAGAATAGGGAGATTAGTGATACTCCCTTAAGGGAAGGTTTGAGGAGTTAAAAGAAAGGTTTAAATAAGGTGAATCATATCCCGAGAGGGGAGAATTATCTTCTCTCGGGATGTTTGATGTTTCATAAAAGGAAGACACTCTCATTTAGAGTATATTTAAGAATAATGGAGGAAAAGAAAATGAGCGAGTGCACACATGATTGCAGCAGCTGCGGTGAAAGCTGTAGCGAGAGACAGGCTTCACCGGAAGATTTTTTAGTAAAGCTTCATGAGAGAAGTTCTGTAAAGAAAGTAATAGGTATTGTGAGTGGAAAAGGTGGAGTTGGAAAGTCCATGGTTACTTCACTTATGGCAGTTGGCATGAATCGAGCTGGATATAAGACGGCGATTTTAGATGCGGACGTGACAGGACCATCGGTTCCAAAGGCATTTGGCTTGGATGAGGTTTTGCTTGGGACACCAGATGGACTTATTATTCCAGCGATGACGAATACAGGAATCGATGTCGTTTCTGTTAATTTATTATTAGAGAATCAGACAGACCCTGTTTTATGGAGAGGACCAGTCTTGGCTGGTTTGATTAAACAGTTTTGGGGCGAGACAGTATGGTCTAATATAGATTATATGTTTATCGATATGCCTCCTGGAACAGGCGATGTGCCACTGACTGTATTTCAGTCTATTCCACTTGACGGAATTATTATCGTGACTTCTCCTCAGGAATTGGTTTCCATGATTGTAGAGAAGGCGATGAATATGGCGAATATGATGAATGTGCCAATTCTCGGCTTGGTGGAGAATATGAGCTATTTTGTCTGTCCAGATTGTGGAAAAGAGTTGAAAATCTTCGGTGAGAGCGGATTGGAAGAGATTGCAAAGCAATATGGAGTTCCAATTCTTGGAAGACTTCCAATTGACCCAGAGCTTGCAAAGCTTTGTGATGCTGGTAAGATGGAAGAGGCGAAGGATTATTTGAAAGAGGCTGTGGAGGCTGTTGAGAAGATGTGAGAGAGAAATGGTGGAAGCCGTTGAGAGGATATAGATAAAGAGATGGTGGAAGCTGTTGAGAAAATGTAGGTGAAAATATTAAGATGGTATGCTCCCTTCTAGATAGATGAGTGAATAAAATGCTTGGTCTAGAGGGGAGTATATTTATTTTAGGAGATTGAGAGGGGATTTTTGTTAGTTGAGTAATTACTGTAGTGGGGATAGACGCAAAGAGAGTCCATAGATATGTCCTCGAAAAACACGTTCGTTCCCACGGTTTTTCGACATACGCTGAT
>JAUUSJ010000381.1 GCA_030841965.1 Blautia sp. | reverse complement strand
CCAATATTTATGTGATTTCATTCAGATACCTCCTGCCGTTTTTCTTAATCATATACCTTTTAAAAGATATATACAAACTGAAAGTTTCTTTTTCTTGATAAATGGGGATTAGTTTTCCTTTTTTCCAATCAGCAATAACCACCTATGGTCAAAACATATTTGTCCTTCCTTGATATAGGGATTAAAACCTGTTTTATCTCCACCATTCAAATCGTATTCCATTTTATCAATAATATCTTTTTGAATATCCTCTGGTGTACTTGTCAAATCCATCCAACTTTGTAGATTTACAGGAACAAGTGTTGTTTCTTCAAGCTGAAGCTCAAAAGCATCCTCAAACAATGCTTCAAATTCTTCTCTGCTAAGTATTCTTGTATGTGAGTTATCACGCATCGTTTCAATAGCGTCATTAGTTTCACGCAATTCTTCTGTAGTCGCTACCATATCCCAAATAACAAGTTTTCCACCTTTTTTCAAAACTCGTTGCATCTCCCGAAAAGGCTTTTCAGGCTCAACAAAATGGTGCAATGAAAGTCTTGTAATCACAAGGTCAAATGTTTCATCTTCAAAAGGTAAGCATTCCGCATTCCCCGATACAAATGATATGTTCTGAATACCTTCTTGCTTTGCCAGTTTTTTTCCCTGCTCCAACATTGCTTCTGTCAAATCCAAACAAGTAATGTCCTTAACATAAGGAGCCACTGCTCTTCCACATATACAGGTTCCAGCAGCAACCTCCAATGCATGTTCATTGCCCTTTGCCTGAATACTACGAATCAAATAATCGGTATATTCTGCCTTAGACATATGATATGAAGCAAATTTCTCTGCTTGTGTACCAAATGATTTTTTCACTTCATTATAGTTATTCATAAACTTTTACCTCGCTGTAAACTTCAAAGTTTCTGTTCCTTACAAACTTCGATTTTAATGTCTCTATTATACCATAATGATACTATTATAAAAAAGGAAAAAGAGCTCCTTCGAGCTCTTTTGGGTCAGTTCTGCAAACTTGAATTTACCTTCTGCTCATATAAAATATATCAATAGCTTTACTTGCAAACTCTGC
>JAUUSJ010000219.1 GCA_030841965.1 Blautia sp. | reverse complement strand
CTTCAATCTTAACTAAATGACATTGCTTTGCCGCTGGAGCACTGTTTGAGCGCCACAGGCGCGAGTTTGCGGGAGGCGGCAAAAATCAGCGTATGTCGAAAAACCGTGGGAACGAACGTGTTTGCAGAGGATATATCGATTGGCTCTCTTTGCGTCTCCTCCCAAAACCCCCACAAAAAACAGTTCAAAATAAGAGCTATCTCTTACTCCAAACTGTTTTTTCTAAGACTATTTTTTGGACTTTGGTTTTATTTTTAAGGTTATGGAAGGCATTATTAACTCAATTTTCTGCCGTATCAAGCAGATATACAAATAGAAAAAGTATAATCTTTCTCCTGCCCAGCCTCTAAAATCTGAACATTTCTTTTTTCTTCAAAGATATCCCCCTCATCGCTGCAAGTCGATAACCCACCCCAAGGCTCAACTGCGATAAACGGTCCTTTATTGGCAGTGGACCATAAAATAAGATATGGGAAATCCTTAAATTCTACTTCTATTTTTTTCTCATTTTTTGAGGAGGCAAGTATCACCTTTCTCGACTTTATTTCGTCAAATATAATGGCATCTTCTGCGAATAAGTCGTGGGTGAGAGGGAGGGTTTTCTCACCATTTAAGAAAGGAGTTCTATGCGCAACATCGATTAATCCTGTGGCTGTGATTGGTGTCGGCACAGTACAATTTTCTTCCTCCTCAAATTCAAGATAATAATCGGAATACTCCTCATTTTCAAATAGGGGACATCGAAAACCTGGATGTCCTCCGATAAAAAATGGCATTTTATCATTATCTAAGTCAAAGATAGTATAGGTTATTATAATTTTATTGTCTTCTAATGTATAAGTGATATCCAACTGAAATTGATATGGATATTGTTTATACATTTCTTCATTGCTCTTAATTGAAAATACAATGCTATTTTCGGTCTGCTTTGTGCATACAAATTCTTTTTTACGAACAATCCCGTGGCGAGGCATTGTTGTGATTTTATTTTCCCCGATGTTTGCCCTGTCATCGCGGATACTTCCACAAATCGGAAAGAGCACAGGAGCTTGCCCACTCCAGTAGGCGGCGTCGCCCTGCCAGAGATACTCCACACCTTCCATATCCTTGATGGAGCTTAAAGCTCCACCCAGGGACTGAAATTTCACACATATTTTCTCATTTGATAATTTATATTCCATATGTAATACCTAACAAGCTTTTCCTACACTGCCGCAGACTTCTATTTTACTCATTACGTATTTTTTCACTTCTTCTCTACCTGCCGCGTTGTATTTTTTAGGGTCGATTGTGTCTGGTTTCTCGCTAAGGACAGAGTTTACTCCCCTTGTAAATGCAATTCTTAAATCCGTCGCGTAATTTACTTTACAGATTCCTCGCCTAATGCACTCGCGAACCGCCTCGTCTGGCACACCAGATGTTCCATGAAGAACAAGCGGAATAGATACAACATCTCTAATCTGGCTTAAAATGTCAAACTGAAGTTTTGGCTCTCCCTTATATACGCCATGAGCTGTACCGATACCTACTGCGAGAGAATCTACACCTGTTTTTTCCACAAAAATCTTTGCTTCCTGTGGGTCTGTATATGGGTTGTCATCTCCTCCGTCCAAGTCATCCTCTTTTCCACCGACTTTTCCAAGCTCTGCCTCTACAGAAACTCCCGATGGATGACAAGCGTCTGCAACTGCTTTGCTGACAGCGATATTATCTTCAAAACTCTCGTGGGAACCGTCAATCATAATAGAAGTATAACCGACTCTAAGTGCCTGCATCGCAAGCTCAAAGCTATTGCCATGGTCTAAATGCATAACGACTGGAACCGTTGCCTTCTTAGCTGCTGTCTTTACATTAGCGTAAAAATAAGCTAAGTCCGCATATTTTACTGTGGAAGGTGTCGTCTGCATAATAACTGGGGATTTTAACTCCTCAGCCGCCTCGACAACAGCCTGAACCATCTCCATATTTTCTACATTAAATGCACCTACTGCGTATCCGCCTTTTTGCGCATCTAATAATAATTGCTTCGTTGTAACTAATGGCATAATTTTGCCTCCTTTTCTTTTTTAGTTTACTTATATTCCTATATTTTCTATTTTTTTACTTTTATAAGGTACAAAGATTTCAAGAAAATTTCCTCAAAATCTTTGTTTCTTTTATCCCGGAGTCTGCATCAACAGACAGTTTATTTTTGCAAAACCTTTAAAATATTAGCTTTTGTCTTTTCTACACCGATACCAGAAATAAAAGGCATTCCTGTGATTAGAGGTACACCAAAATCTCTCTTTACTTTTGATGTTGTCACAATTAAATCTGCTGGTA
Organism: Blautia sp.; assembly: GCA_030841965.1. Taxonomy (GTDB): domain Bacteria; phylum Bacillota; class Clostridia; order Lachnospirales; family Lachnospiraceae; genus JAUUSJ01. Next base: position 2,681 of record JAUUSJ010000219.1, on the reverse strand, counting down.
AATTAGATGCGATTTCTGAAATACGGCATTGACAAAGGTCAATCTCAATTCCATTTTCCTTTCCTAATGCTACAACTGCGTTTGCTGCCACTGTTGATGTTGCTACTGCTCCTCCACATGCTACGATAACTCTCTTTTTCATAACTCATTCTCCTTTTCTTAATTATTTTCTTTTTCTTGGTTATATTATTGTTTTATTTTCTGTCTTAAATGCTTACTGCTTCTGTTATTTATGTATTTATTATATTCACTTGTAGGATAAAAGAAAAGTCAAATGCTTTTCCAAAACCTATGAAGAAAAATACATTGGTTTAAAACTTTGCAAAATTTTATGAAAACTTTTAAAACAAAGCGTCCGTGCACTATTTCTCACTGTCAACTAAAATCTTTCCTTTTACAGTGCCCGGCACTTTATACATTTCAAATGCCTCGTCAATCTGGCTAAGTGGTTGCTTCCTAAAAATAAAGGAATCGTCAAATTTCAAATCTCCTGTCTTAAAATAATGTGCCACAAGCTTCCACTCTTTTCCTGGGAATGGTGCACTATAAGACATCCAGGAACCTGTCAAGTTAAATTCTTTTCGGTTCATATTTTCCCACTCTTTTACAGAAAAGCGAATCTCTTTTGTAGGTGTTCCGACAAAACAAATATTGGCTTTATTTGCGGCAAGCTCAAATGCCATTTTCATTGTGATTGTATTTCCTGCTGTCTCAAATATATAATCATAACCTCTGCCGTCTGTGATTGCCATCGCTTTTTCCATATAGTCTTTTTCTAATGTATTGATTCCCCCTGTCGCTCCGAGACGTTTTCCAAGCTCTAATCTCTCGTCATTGATATCAAAGACGACAACCTCTCTCGCTCCAAAGATTTTCGCCCACTGCATGACAAACATTCCGATTGTTCCGCCTCCTAAAATGGCGACTGTCTTTCCTCCCTCATAAGGAACTCTCATAAGACCGTGAAGGGCAACTGTCGCAGGCTCAAAAAATGCTCCCTGTTCAAAAGATACTTCCTCCTCAAATGGAACTGCATTTTTCTCTGGAACTACGACATACTCTGCGAAGCTTCCAAATTCTCTGGAACCGATGAAGCTATAATGCTTACATAGAGAATAATTTCCCTGCTGGCAATCCTCACATTCCATACAAGGAACAAGTGGAACTCCCGCCACTCTATCTCCTACTTTTAGAGAAGTAACTCCCTCTCCAAGCTCCTTTACAACTCCCGAAAATTCATGTCCAAGTACATTTGGGAAGAAATGACACGCATCTGCATTTACTCTAGGTACGTCAGAACCACAGATTCCTGTGTATTTTACTTTGATAAGCACCTGTCCTTTTTTCGGAACTGGTTTTTCAATCTCTTCATATCGAATATCATTTTTTGCATGTACAACTCCTGCTTTCATTTTACCTACCTCCATTTTCATTGATAATATATAAGAAATATCAGAGCTATTTCCTTCACCCAAAGGGTGCAAACTATATATTACTTTTTTATTTTTTATTTTTTGTTTTATGTTTCTTTCCTGTTGCTTATGAGTTTATTATAGGACTGCATATCTTGAAAAAAAAGTCAAATGCTTTTCCAAAATTTATGCAAAAAGATAGATTGGTTTAAAATATTTCATAGATTTGTGAAAATTTTTGATAGATATTTTATTTTCAAGAAAATAAGAAAAACTAATCAAAGCAAAATACAGGGCAGGAATCTGATTTTCCCAGATTCCTGCCCTATATTTTGTTTAAATTTATGTCAACCAATATCCATATATTATCTTTCCTCTATATCCCTGACTGTTCACAAATTTTCCTCTTAAATATATGATTAAAAACTGCCACCACACGCCCTACTCCAAGTACGGTACAAATAGTTCCCACTCCGATACAGAGCAGTTTTCCTGCAAAGACAAGCCCTATTATCGCTGTGATAATGACTGCGCTTAAGTCAACTAAATTTTTCACAAGACCCATATCCTTGCCAGTTCTATCGCTGATTGCCCCGACCATTCCATCGGCGGCATTCGGAACTAACTTCATATCAACAGTAAGTGCAGCTCCGATACCTGTACATATAATCGCCAGAACTAACAAAACAAAACGAATACTTATCGGTGCCGTGGAGAAATCTAAATTTGCGTTAAATAGGTTAATCAATCTTGTGAAAAAGATGCTCATCGGTGCCTGCAAAAAGTCTATAAAATGAAAATCTTTTCCTTTTATAAAAATTTGTGCGATGACCATAAGAGTATAATAAACTGCTATGCAGTTTCCTAAATTTAAATTCGCCAAATCAGCGACGCAATTAGGAATGGATATAAGCGGTGATACTCCTAATTCTGTTTTTGTGTTTAGCGTAATTCCAAGTGCTAAAAATACCAATCCAGCGCAATAATAGAGGATGCGCCAAGTTTTTTGTTTTTTCAAAATTCTTCTCTTCTTTCTTAACTATATGATTCTGTGGTGGGAAATGTAGAGAGGGAGATTTGGGAAAGGAGACGCCAAAAGAGCAAGTAGCTATCTCCTCTAAAAACACGTTCGTTCCCACGATTTTTCGACATACGCTGATTTTTGCCGCCTCCCGCAAACTCGCACCTTCGGTACTCAGACAGTGCTCCAGCGGCAAAGCAATGTCATTTAGTTAAGATTGAAGTAGAAAAATCTTTTGTTCAAATTGG
>JAUUSJ010000011.1 GCA_030841965.1 Blautia sp. | reverse complement strand
CACGATTTTTCGACATACGCTGATTTTTGCCGCCTCCCGCAAACTCGCAGCTACGGTGCGGGGGCAGTGCTCCAGCGGCAAAGCTAAGTATATCGAAAAATCGCTCCACTCTCTATCGTTTGCTGGGCATATACCTGCCTCCTCTCTTGGCTGGGTGTTGGATATATATTGTTTTTTTTGACTGTTACAATAATATTTGGTGGCTCTGCAAAAGGGGTATTGGATATCTACTGGTTTTTTCTTTTAGTGTCTTTTTTTAAGCAAAGGAAGAAAGGATTGACAGGAGAGAGGGTGTTAATATATAATATACAAAATACAAATATTCGTTCGATTGATTAGGAGGAGTTAGGATGGATTTTACGAAGGCGAAGAAGAGATTTGCAGAGTATTTAAAGCAGTATGATAGCGAGGATGATAAGATAAAGTTAAAGATTGTTCACACGTACGGGGTGGTGAGTGATATGGAAGAGATTACTAAGCGTATGGGGCTTCGGGAGGAGGATTTGGAGCTTGCAAAGGTGATTGCATTGCTTCATGATATTGGTCGATTTGAGCAGTTAAGGCGTTTTGACTCCTTTGAGTCTGAAGTGATGGACCATGCGGCATACGGCGTGAAGATACTTTTTGAGGAGGGGATGATTCGAGAATTTGTCGAGGAGGATACTTGGGATTCGATTATTCGCACGGCCATTGCGAGACATAGTGATTTTAAGCTTGAGGGAATTTCGGACTCGAGAGAGCTTTTACATGCTCGACTGATTCGAGATGCGGATAAGCTGGATAATTGTAGAGTGAAATTAGAGGAGAGGATAGAGACTCTTTTGGGGATGTCGGCAGAAGAGCTGGGAAGTTTACAGATAAGTGATAAGGTTTATGAGGATTTTTATAGACATTTGTCGGTTTTATCTTCGGACAGAAAGACGGCGATGGATTATTGGGTCTCGTATTTGGCGTATTTTTATGATATTAATTTTAAGGAGTCTATGCAGATAATCAAAGAAAAGAATTATGTGCCGCTTCTTTTTGATAGAATTCCTTATAGTAATCTGGATACGGCAAGGAAGATGGCAGGGATGAGGGAAGAGATGCTTGCCTATGTGGAAGAGAGAATTATATAGAAAGCAAAAAGTATCAGCCGGTCAAAGCTGATACTTTTTGTAAAACAATGTTTTGCGTGTTTGATGATTCTTTTTTTTGAGTAGTAACAATAGTATTAATATTTTGCTTCTATTTTTGAACTATACCCTCATATATAGTCGAAATCCAAACAAATTTTAAATACTATGTACCAAAGACAAAAACTTGCTTCTAAAACTAAGATATCACTAGTATAACTGCAATAATTGTTCTGTAGGGTTCAATGATAGTATATACAAAATGTTTTAGAATGTCAAGAGGAAATTGAAAAAAATTAAAAAATTATGTAACAGTTTAGTTTAACAGCTCGAATTAACTATTTTGCAGTTTATTTCGCTGTATATATGGTTAAATTCTTGTCGAGTCGTTTATAAATAATAGATTGAAAGATTGAGTAGAGTGTCAATTACTTAGTTGTAGTGATGGCTTATGCGTTTGATAGATGAAAGGAATAGAGTTATGAATCAGGATAATCAGTTGAAAAAAAGAGAGGTACATGAGATTGAGCCGGTTTTTGATAGAGATTCAAAAATTCTAATTTTGGGGAGTTTTCCCTCTGTGAAATCGAGGGAGGCTGGCTTTTTTTATCATCATCCGCAGAATCGGTTTTGGAAGATTTTGTCCGTATTGACGGGGGATGATTTTAGAACAGGGATTGAGGAGAAGAGGCGATTACTTTTAAAGAATCATATTGCTGTCTGGGATGTGATTGACTCTTGCCAGATTAAAGGGTCCAGTGATAGCAGTATTACGGATGTTATTCCAGCGGATATTGGGAAAATTGTGAGGGCGAGCAAGATTCAGAAGATTTTTACGAATGGGAATAAGGCAGATAGCCTTTATAAGAAGTATATTTATCCGGAGCTTAAAATGGAGGCGATAAAACTTCCGTCTACGAGTCCTGCCAATGCGACGTATTCTTTGGAGAGACTTCTAGAAGAGTGGAAGAAGATAATGGAGTAGGGATTTCTATGATAGAGAGAGGGCAGATATTCTTATCAAAGAAACCTGTAAAACCCCCTTGCCTTAGCTATGGGGAATGTCAATCATTGATAGAAGGAAGACGAAAAATATAAGAGAGGAAAAGAAAGATGACAGATAAATTGACTAGAGATATTGTCCCAGCCCTTTTGAACTGGTATGACTATAATGCGAGAATTTTGCCGTGGAGGAGTGAGCCGACACCGTATCATGTCTGGATTTCAGAGATTATGTTACAGCAGACGAGGGTGGAAGCGGTGAAGCCTTATTATGATAGATTTCTTTTGGAGCTTCCAGATATCGAGGCATTGTCTAAGGTGGAGGATGAGAAGCTGATGAAGCTCTGGCAGGGACTTGGATATTATAATCGCGCCAGGAATTTAAAGACGGCGGCAATTACGATTATGGAAGAGTACGATGGCGTTATGCCAAGAGATTATGAGAAAATTTTGAGTTTAAAGGGAATCGGAGAGTATACAGCAGGGGCAATCTCGTCGATAGCCTATCAGATTCCTGTTCCGGCAGTGGATGGAAATGTTCTTCGAGTTATCTCAAGAGTGGAGGCGAATGAAGAGGATATTTTGAAAACTTCGACGAAAAAGAGAGTTCGCCAGGAGCTACTTGAGATTATGCCAGAGGATAGAGCGGGGGATTTTAACCAAGCCTTGATGGAGCTCGGTGCGACTGTCTGCCTGCCAAACGGCAAGCCACTTTGTGAGAAATGTCCGTGGGATACAGTATGTCAGGCATATAAGCAAGACAGAGTGATGACTCTTCCTGTAAAACAGCCCAAAAAAAAGAGAAAGATAGAGCAGATGACAGTTTTTTTACTTTACTCTAAGGGGAAGATTGCCATCTGTAAGCGACCAGATAAAGGACTTTTAGCGGGACTTTGGGAGTTTCCAAATGAATCTGGAAGCTTAGATAAAAGAAAAGCAAAAGAGCGATTAGAGCAGTGGGGAATTTATAACTATGATTTAGAAGAAACCGCAAAAGGAAAGCATATTTTTTCCCATATCGAGTGGAAGATGAGAGGATATTTTGTAGAGATAGAAGATGGAGACGAGATAAACTGGAAAGAATTAAATTTCGAGTGGGTTTCGGTCGAGGAGATGGAGAAAAATTATGCGATTCCATCGGCATATGAGCTATTTTTAAATGAACTTAAGAAAAAACAAGAGCAATAAAAAAGCATTATATATCAAGACTTTTTTAAGAAAAATTGTAATAGTTCAGCCATAACAATTCGAATTAGTTGCTTTGCAGCTTCAAAAAAGTAACTTTATGAAAAAACTTAGAAAGGAGGAGGCTCTTATAACTAGAATTGATTAGAGTTCTAGCTTCGCAAATATTTGAGCCTAAAGTAGGATGAAATTTAGACCATGTATTGATATACATAATGGAAAAGTAAAGCAGATTGTAGGTGGGAGCCTATTAGATGAAGGCAATCAGGCAAAGGAAAACTTTGTATCTGAGCAGGATGGAGCTTTCTATGCAAGACTCTATAAAAAATGGGGGTTAAGCGGCGGACATGCTATCTTATTAAACCCTAAGACGAGCAAGTACTATGAGGAGGATGTGAAGCAGGCTTGTCTCGCATTTGAGGCTTTCCCGAATGGAATCCAAATCGGCGGTGGAATTACGGATGAGAATGCGAAGTTTTTCCTAGATAGAGGGGCATCCCATGTGATAGTGACTTCCTTTGTTTTTAAAGACGGGAAGATTGAATATGAAAATCTGAATAAGCTAGTATCGGCAGTCGGAAGAGATAAGTTAGTGCTTGATTTAAGCTGCAGAAAGAAAGAGGGAGAGTACTATATCGTGACAGATAGATGGCAAAAATTTACCGATACGATTTTAAATATGGACGTTTTAGAGGAACTTTCTACGTATTGCAGCGAATTTTTAATTCACGCTGTGGATGTCGAGGGAAAGGCATCTGGAATTGAGGAAGAATTAGTGAAGATGCTCGGTGACTGGGGGAAAATTCCGATGACCTATGCAGGGGGCATCTCTAGTTATGAGGATATCGAGAAGATTCGAGAGCTTGGACAGGGGAAGATTGATTTTACGATTGGAAGTGCGCTTGATATTTTTGGGGGAAAGTTGGAATTTGAGAAGGTCTGCGAGTTCTGTTGAGTTTTCGACATATACTGAAGTTCTAATCATTTTGAATTGTTTGCCGATACACAGCAAAAAGAGGAGACAGGTATATGCCCCTCAAACACGTTCGTTCCCACGATTTTTCGATATACTTAGCTTTGCCGCTGGAGCACTGTTTGAGCAGCGTAGCTGCGAGTTTGCGGGAGGCGGCAAAAATCAGCGTATGTCGAAAAATCGTGGGAACGAACGTGTTTGAGGGGCATATACCTGTCTCCTCTTTTTGCGTCTCCTCCCACAGATTTTCTAAAACCTTCCAAAATACTTAAATACTTTCATAGAAGGAAATCCTCTTAACAGTAGAAAAAAACTCCAAAATGAGATATAATATTTCTTTGTAAACACGAAATACCAAGTAAACCAGTAGGCTTTTATAACAAAAGAAAGGAAGTGATTTCATTTGAAAATAGCATATTTTTACCTGACAAACCAAGGCGAAACCCTAGCCAAGAAAATCTCCAAAAAAAACCCAGGTGATCTCTTTGGCAAGGAGAATTTTAAGGAAAACATGCAGACCGCCTTTCAAACTTACGATGCCCTAATATGCATTATGGCGACAGGAATTGTAGTGCGGACTTTGGCACCTCTTCTTGTCCATAAGACAAAAGACCCCGCCGTGCTAGTCCTAGACCAGGAGGGAAATTACGTAATTAGCCTTTTATCTGGTCATATCGGCGGAGCAAATGAGCTGGCAAAAGAGATTGCAGACTATATAGATGGCGAGGCTGTGCTCACAACTGCGACAGACGTGGCGGGGAAACTAGCTTTTGATGTATTCGCAAAGAAAAATCAGTTAGGAATTGAAAATATTGAGACATTAAAATGGATTAGTGGCGCACTTGTCGATGGAAAGCGTATCGATGTCATCGCAAATGGCCCGATTCCATATATTTTTGACGAGCAGATAAGAAAAGTAGAAGAGCCAGGTGATAATCCGTTAGTTATTATAGATGAGACACTTTATGTAGAGGCGAAGGTTCCTGTTTTATATTTACGTCCGAAAAATATCAGTATCGGCGTGGGATGTACGAAAAATCGTGAGCCAAAGGCGATTAGTGAGGCGCTAAAGACTGTTCTAAGAGAGGAGAAGATTCATCCATGTCGCATAGCCAATATTGCGACAATTCCATTGAAATCAAAAGAAGAGGGGATTATCGCATTGGCAAAAGAATATGATGTGCCTCTTAAGATTATTCCAAAAGAAAAGATAGAGAGCTTAGATTTTGACAGGCTAAATATTAATCAATCTGCCTTTGTCAAAAATGCGACGGGGCTTCCGTCCGTGTCAACTGCATGTGCCTATCTGGCTTCCTACAAGGGAAAAATTATTCGGGATAAGGTGAAGTTTAAAGGGATTACAATCGCAGTTGCCAAGAGGGAGAATAAAATTTATAGTTGGTAAGCCTAGAAGTGAAAATAAGTTAGACTATGGTGATAAAAAGGCGTTTTTCTACTCGAATTTCACTGATAACTACCCTTTTTCTTTGAAAAAAAGAGTAATTTTTTTAGGATTAAGATTAAAATATATCTCTTTAGTCGGAATATAGAAAATGTTATAATTACAATTAGATATGCTCTAGTTAGTAAAAATCGAAAGAATGAGTGGTAAAAATAGTGATATGGGATGATATTAGGGTCAAAAGGTCAAAATCCGACATAAGCTTGCTTGTGGGAGGATTTTGGACCTTGGGACCCGCCAAAAACAGGAAGAAAAAATAGAAAGAACAAGGATAAGGAGGAAGAGGATGAAGATAGAAACGTCAAAACAGTTATTTGATGAGGCAGTTGAATTAATGCCAGGTGGCGTAAACAGTCCAGTTAGAGCGTTTGGCTCTGTTGGGAGAACGCCACTTTTTATCGATTATGGAAAAGAGGGACATATCGTAGATATCGATGGAAATGAATTTGTCGACTATGTATGCTCCTGGGGTCCTGGAATTTTGGGACATGCAAGAGCAGAGGTGATAGATGCGGTACAGAAGGCATGTGCGAGAGGGCTTACATTCGGTGCTCCGACAAAGCTTGAGAGTGAGCTTGCGAAGATGGTAATAGAGGCTATGCCATCGATTGAGATGCTTCGTATGGTAAACTCGGGTACGGAGGCAGTTATGAGTGCGATTCGAGCTGCGAGAGGATATACAAAGAGAGATAAGATTATTAAGTTCAAGGGTTGTTATCACGGACATTCCGATGGACTTTTAGTAAAGGCAGGCTCCGCAGCGCTCACAAGTTCTGTGCCAGACAGCGCGGGAGTGCCGGCTTCCTACACAGAGCAGACATTAGTCGCCCTATATAATGATAAACAGAGCGTTATTGATTTGTTTGAGAGCAATCCAAATGAAGTCGCCGCTCTTATCGTAGAGCCAGTTGCTGCGAATATGGGAGTTGTTCCTCCAGAGGAGGGATTCTTGCAGTTTCTTAGAGATATCACAAGAGAATATGGGACAGTGCTTATTTTCGACGAGGTTATTACGGGATTTCGTCTGGCGTACGGCGGAGCGCAGGAGCTTTACGGTATTGAGCCAGATATGACGACACTTGGAAAAATTGTCGGAGGCGGTATGCCGATGGCAGTCTACGGTGGAAAAAGGGAGATTATGGAATCTGTATCCCCAGTCGGAAAGGTTTATCAAGCTGGTACACTCTCTGGAAATCCTATCGCTGTGACGGCAGGCATTGAGACTCTAAGACTTCTAAAGAGTATGCCAGAAGTCTATACCGATATTAATAAAAAAGCTGAGAGAATCGCAGATGCGTTTAGACAGAAAGCAAAGCAAGATAAGATAGACCTTACGGTAAATCAAGTCGGCTCTCTTTTATGTGCTTATTTTACAAAGGGGCAGGTGACCAATTACGACCAAGCGACCTCCTCTGATACAGTAAAATATGCCGAGTATTTTGGGAAAATGCTCGAGAGTGGAATTTATGTGGCTCCATCTCAGTTTGAGGCGATGTTTGTATCTTATGCGCATACGGAGCAAGATATTGAGAAGACTTGCGAGGCAATTTTAAAATAAAGTGAGAAAAAAACGAAAATGATGAGAAAATGAGGTAAGAAGCGATGATTTATTTTATTGGAGCAGGTCCTGGTGACCCAGAGCTCTTGACAATTAAGGGAAAGAAATTAATTGACCAGGCGGATGTGATTATTTATGCCGGCTCACTTGTCAATAAAGAAGTGCTAAGCGGTGCCAAGGAGGGGGCGAAAATCTATAATAGCGCCTCGATGACTTTGGAGGAAGTGCTCGATGTGATGAAGGATGCGGATGAGAGAGGATGGGATGTCGCCAGAGTGCATACTGGGGACCCAGCTATCTTTGGTGCGCATAGGGAGCAGATGGACGCTCTCGATAAGATGGGAATTCCGCATCAGGTTATCCCAGGTGTGAGCTCTTTCCTTGCGGTATCTGCGGCGCTGCAAAAGGAATATACATTGCCAGGTGTGAGTCAGACCGTTATCTTGACGAGGATGGAGGGAAGAACCCCTGTTCCACCGAAGGAAAAATTACAAGATTTGGCAAAGCATAATTCCACAATGGTTATTTTTTTGAGTGTCGGTATGATAGAAGAGCTTTCTGAAATTTTATCCAAAGAATACCGAAAAGATACTCCGGTGGCGGTCGTGTATAAGGCGTCCTGGGAAGACCAAAAAATTGTCATTGGAACACTCGAGACAATCGCCAAGAAAGTAAAAGAGGCTGGAATTACAAAGACCGCTCTGACTGTTGTTGGAGATTTTCTTGGAGATGAGTATGAGTTGTCTAAGTTATACGATAAGACATTTTCACATGAGTTTAGGAGTGCGAAAGAAGAATGAGTATTCAGCTAATTAGTATTAGCCACAAAATTGCGCCACTTAAAATCAGAGAATTATTTGCGTTCTCGAAGGAGCAGCAGGAGGAATTGATGAGAAATATGGTGGCCGACCCATTGATAGAGGAATGTATTGTTGTGGCTACTTGTAATAGAACAGAAGTATATACCTATACATCCGCTGAAAATTCTCCGGGAGAGATTTTCCAAGTGATGGAGAAGATTTTATTGAGGGAGGCAAAGGCGGAGAAGATAGAAAATATTATGGATTATATTCTCTTTTATCATAATAAGAAGGCGATTCATCATCTCTTTGAGGTGACGACGGGATTGGATTCTATGGTAATCGGGGAGGACCAGATTCTCGGTCAGGTGAAGACAGCGCAGGAGCAGGCGATGGAGATTCACACAAGTGGAGTTTTCTTGAATACTTTATTTCGCTATGCCATCACAGGAGCGAAAAAAGTAAAGACAGATACAGACCTCTCGAAAACTTCTGTCTCCACTGCCACATTGGCGTTAAAAATCGCAGAGAAAGAGCTTGGAACGCTTCACCAAAAAAAGGTATTGATTATCGGAGCGAGCGGCAAGATAGGCGGAATCGTTATGAAAAATTTTGGATGCATCGAGGATGTCAAACTCTATGTGACAGTGAGAAGCATTAATAGTCTTCAGAAAAGTCGCCATATGAAGGCAGACTATGAGACCATTTCTTATGATGAGAGATATGAGATTTTGGATGAGATGGATGTCATTATCAGTGCGACATCGAGTCCACATTATACATTGACATACGATAAAATAATGAAAAATCTTAAGACGAAGAAGAAAAGAGTTTTTGTGGATTTGGCTGTTCCGATGGATATTGAGAGTAAAATTAGGGAAGAGGAAACTGCTGTTTATTATAATATTGATAATTTTACAAAAATATCCAGAGAAAATAATGAGAAGAAGATGAATGAAGCGAAGGCGGCGGGAGAGATTTTGGATGATTATGAGCTGCAGTTTGAGCGTTGGTTTATTTTCCAGAAATCACTTCCGATAATGCAGAAAATGAGAGATAATTTTTTGAAGGTGGCAGAGCATAAGGGAACGAAAAATGCGTTTGACCATTTATTTTATTGGGTGAGAGAGAATAATTCTCCAGAAGATTTGCAAGTATTTTTTGATTGTTTGAATCATTGAGGAATAAAAAAGAGTGAAAGTGAGAAGTGTTTTATGAGTAAATTATATGCAGTTGGGTTTGGACCAGGCGGCTATGAGCATATGACAGTGAAAGCTGTGGAGGCGATTAAGGAAGCAGATGTTGTGACTGGCTATACAACTTATATCGAGATGATAAGAGAGTATTTTCCACAGAAGGAATATATTGCGACACCGATGAAAAAAGAGATTGACCGCTGTAAGATGGCGGTTTCTCTCGCACAGGAGGGAAAGACTGTGGCGATGGTGAGCAGCGGAGATAGTGGAATCTACGGCATGGCGGGCATTATGATAGAAGTTGCCAATCAGATGGGAGCGGATGATGTGGAGATTATCACGGTTCCTGGCGTGACGGCGGCGAGTGCAGCGGCCTCTGTTCTCGGCGCACCGCTGATGCATGATTTTGCGGTGATTAGTTTAAGTAATCTGATGACGCCGCTTGATTTGATTATGAAGAGGGTGGAATGTGCAGGAATGGGTGATATGATTGTCTGCCTCTATAATCCAAAGAGTAAGAAGAGAACGGATTTTGTGGAAAAGGCGGCCGATATTTTAATGAAATATCGAAGCGAGGATACGCCGGTCGGCATTGTTCGACATGCTGGGAGAAAGGAAGAATCCAGTATGATTACAACCTTAAAAGAGGTAAAGGATGCGCCGATTGATATGTTCAGTATTGTTATTATTGGAAATTCTAACACATATATAAAAAATGGAAAAATGATTACACCTCGTGGATACCAAGAAAAGTATGGCAATCAATGGAGCAAAGTGGAGTCGAACTAATATAGCTTGGTGGAGCGTATAGGAGGTAGAAATGAGGGATTTGATAAAGATTGGAACGAGAAAGAGCAAGTTGGCTCTTATTCAGACGGATTTGGTGAGAAAAGCGATTATACAAAATTTCCCAGATATCAGAGTGGAGATTGTGGAGATTTCCACAAAGGGAGATGAACAGCTTGACCGTTCTCTGACTTCGTTTGGAGGAAAGGGTGTTTTTACACAGGAATTAGAAGAGCAATTATTAAGCGGTCAGATTGATCTTGCAGTTCACAGTGCGAAGGATATGCCGATGGAATTTCCAGAAGGTCTATGTATCGGCGCTGTCTTAGAAAGAGAAAATCCAGCGGATGTCGTTTTGACAAGGAATGGAGTCTCTCTCGCAGATTTGCCGGCGGGAGCGATTGTCGGAACAAGTTCATTAAGACGTGAATTACAAATAAAGAGAGTAAATCCAGAAGTTACGATTCGTATGCTCAGAGGAAATGTGCAGACGAGAATACGAAAATTAAAAGAGGGAAAGTACGATGCTATCTTACTTGCGGCGGCAGGATTGATTCGTCTGGAATACCAAAATGATGAGGAGCTTTCTTTTGAGTATTTGGATGATGAGAAGTTTTTGCCTGCGGCAGGACAGGGAATCTTGGCGGTTGAAAGTCGCGAGGGAGATTTAAGACAGGTTTTATCTGCAATTCACTGCGAGGAGGCGGCATGTCTCTTGGAGGCAGAAAGAGCGTATCTTAAGACAATCGGTGGAAGCTGTAATGCTCCGGCGGCCGCTCTTTGTAAGAAAAAGGAAGAAGAGTTTTCGATGAGAGTCTGCTTTGCGAGGGATGGAAGGCATCTTGTCTTTGAGAGTGAGAAGGCAAGATTAAGTGAGACAAAGACAGAGCGGGAAACTGCGAGAGAGCTTGGGAAGAAGCTTGCCAATCGAGTAAAGAAGGGAAAGGTCTATCTCGTCGGTGCGGGACCTGGAGATACAGGGCTTTTTACACAAAAGGGAATGGAGCTTGTGAAAAAGGCGGATGTGATTGTCTACGACAATCTTGCGTCCACATCTATCTTAAATGAGGCGAGAGAAGATGCGGAGCTTATCTATGCCGGAAAGAGGGCGGATAAACATCACTTAAAGCAGGAGAAAACGAATCAGGTCCTAGTAGAAAAGGCGTTGGAGGGAAAAATGGTAGTCCGCCTAAAGGGTGGTGACCCTTATATCTTTGGTCGAGGAGGAGAGGAGGCGGAGGCTCTCTTGCCGCATCATATTTCGTTTGAGGTGGTGCCGGGAATTTCTTCTTCTTACTCTGTGCCAGCCTACTGTGGAATTCCAGTGACACATAGGAATTTAGCGTCTTCTTTCCATATCATTACGGGACATGAGGGCAACCACAAAAATGGAAATGAAGTATTAGATTATAAAGTTCTCGCAAAGGAAGAGGGAACGTTGATTTTTCTGATGGGGCTAAAAAACCTTCCTAATATTATAAATAATTTAATCAAATATGGAAAAGATAAAAATACAAAGGCGGCAGTGCTCCAAGGCGGCACGACGGCGAGACAAAAAACAGCAGTTGGAACATTAGAGACGATTGTCGAGGAGGCAAAAAGGAGAGAAATCAAAACTCCCGCCATCACGATTATCGGTGATGTTGTAGGTCTGAAGGATAAACTGGAATGGTTTGGAAAAAAGCCACTTTTTGGCAAGAAAGTTTTGGTGACGGCGAGTCGTCCGATGGCGAAAAAGCTCGGAGAGCTCTTAGAGCAGGAGGGAGCGGAGTCAGTTTTATTTAGCCTGATTACGACAAAGAGAAGAGTCGAGGAAGATTTTATTCAGGCAATATCGAATATTGGGCAGTATACGTGGATTGTTCTCACAAGTGCCAATGGAGTGAATGCATTATTTGATTCTCTAAAGGAGCAGAGAGTGGATATCCGAAAGCTTGCGCATATTAAGTTTGCAGTGATTGGAGATGGAACTGCGAGAGCACTTGAGGAGAGAGGAATTTACTGTGATTATATTCCGACGGCATACTCAAGCAAGGATATGGCAAGTTCACTGATTCCTCTTTTGACAAAAGAAGATAAGGTATTGCTTCTTCGGGCAAAAGAAGCGTCAGGGGAACTTCCAAAAGCTTTGAGCGAGAGCGAAATCCCATATGAGAATATAGCTTTATATGAGACGAGATACGATAATAGAAAAGCCGAGGAGCTAAACCGCATCTTAAAGGATATGGATTATGTGACATTTGCAAGCTCAAGTGCTGTGAGGGCATTTGACTCTATGGTGGATGAGGAAAATAAAAACTGTTGTGCCCATATCAGTATCGGACCTGTCACCTCAAAGACGGCGAGGGAACTCGGTGTGAGAATTGATAAGACAGCAACTATCTATACGGCGCAGGGAATCGTAGATATTTTATTAGCTGAGGGGAAGGAATAGATGAAAAAATTATTATTGACGATTGGATTTATGACTCGTATTCCAATTCCGATGCAGTTAGAAGTAAAAGAGGGCGATATGGAGAAGGGATTTATCACTTTTCCGATTGTAGGACTGATAATTGGTTTGTTTGATTTGGCAGTTTTTAAGCTTGTAGAGCTTGTGCTTCCAGAGACAATCGCTATTTTATTTGCTATCTTGGCTAATCTTTGTATCACAGGAGCTTTCCATCTGGATGGTCTGGCAGATACCGTGGATGGAATCTACTCGGCGAGAACGAGGGAGAGAATGTTAGAGATTATGAAAGACAGTCGCATCGGGACAAACGGTGCGATTGCACTTGTCTTTGACTTATTATTTAAGTTTATCGGCTTAGCCTACTGCGATACAAAATGGATTCCAATCTTGCTTATGCCAGTGGCTGGCAAGATGGTACAGGGAGTGCTCGTCTATAAGGCGGTCTATCCGAGAAAAAAAGGGATTGGTATTTATGTTGGAACGATTCCGGCATTTGCGGCGATTGGAGCGGCAGTGATTGGATTGATTCCGTTTGTTATTTTTTATAAGGTTTACGGTATAATTTACTGGGCGATTTTGCTTTTCTTTACCTATCTTTTTCGACTTTATATAACGAGAAAGATTGGGGGCGTGACAGGAGATGTCATGGGAGCAGGCTCAGAACTCAGTGAGGTGCTATATTTGTTCTTATTATTGGCAAGGGCAAAATTATTTTAGGGAGAGGCGTATGGTTTTAGAACAGATTATAAATGGAATTTCACCTTTAGATAAGAAGGCGATGGAGTCGGCGAGAGCGAGATGGAATACGCTTGGCAAGCCACTTTATAGTCTTGGAAGGCTAGAGGAACTTGTTGTGCAACTGGCGGGGATTACAAAGAATCCACTGCCGAGGATAGAGAAGAAGGCTGTCATTGTCATGGCGGCCGATAATGGAGTTGTGGAAGAGGGAGTGACCCAGACAGGTCAGGAGGTCACGAAGATTGTGACGGAGAATATGACAAAGGATAAGGCGTCTATCCGTGTTTTTGCGAGGATGAGTAAAGCGGATGTCTTTCCGGTCGATATCGGAATTGCTGGGGAGGTAGACTGTCCTGGAATTCTTCCAAGAAAGATAAAGTTTGGAACAGATAATATCCATAAGGGACCGGCGATGACGAGGCAGGAGGCAATTTCGGCAATCCTAGTCGGAGTTGATATGGTGAGGACGCTGAGTGAAAAAGGTTATCAGATGTTTGCAACAGGAGAGATGGGAATTGGAAATACGACGACGAGCAGTGCGGTTTGCTCTGTCTTACTTGACCAGTCTGTCGAGAGAGTCACAGGAAAGGGAGCGGGACTTACCAGTCAGGATTTGCTCCACAAAATCGAGGTGATTAAGGAGAGTATCGCCTTAAATCAGCCAGATAAAAATGACCCGATTGATGTTTTACATAAGCTTGGAGGACTGGATATCGCTGGTCTAGTCGGATGCTTTTTGGGAGCGGCTTACTATCGTACGCCGATTTTTATTGATGGTTTTATCTCATCTATCGCTGCTCTACTTGCGATAAAGATTGCTCCAGCTTGCAGAGACTATATGTTTCCATCTCACTGCTCAAATGAGCCAGCGGGAAAGCTGGTCTTAGACGCAATGGATTTTTGTCCATATATTTTGGCAGATATGTGTCTTGGAGAGGGAACAGGAGCAGCGATGGGATTTACAATTGCAGATTATGCGCTTGCGGCATATCACGAGATTCCTTCTTTTGAGGAGACTGCGTTTGGAACTTACGAGGAATTAGAATAGTTATGATATATAGAAAAGAGGCATAAAATGTTAGATAAGATAGAAATTGTGAAACCGATGGATATTGAAAAGAAAAGTATGGAGACAATTACGAGAGAGCTCCAAGGGAGAACTTGGCCGGAGCTGGAGTTTTCTATCGTGAAGCGCTGCATTCATACATCTGCTGATTTTGATTATGCAGATAATCTTTGTTTTTCCAAAAACGTGGGTGAGAAGGCGTTAAAAGCGCTAAAAGAGGGAGCTGTCATTGTGACAGATACGAATATGGCGAAGGCAGGTATCAACAAAAAGCGTGTGAGCGAGTACGGTGGAGATGTCTATTGCTTTATGGCGGATGAGGATGTGGCAAAAAAAGCAAAGGAACTTGGATGTACGAGAGCCGCTGTCTGCATGGAAAAGGCGGCAAGTACGATAAAAGACAGACCGATTATTTTTGCGATTGGGAATGCGCCGACAGCATTGATTAAGCTATATGATTTGATAGAGGAGGGCCTAAAGCCAGCGTTGATTATCGGCGCGCCAGTTGGGTTTGTCAATGTTGTGGAGTCAAAGGAATTGATTATGAAGGCGGATGTTCCATATATTGTTTGTAGAGGAAGAAAGGGAGGCAGTAATATCGCTGCGGCAATCTGCAATGCACTCTTATATCAGGAGGGAAGATAAAAGAGGCGAGAAAATATGCAGGAGATAGATAGTTTATGAAGAAATTAAGAGAAGGTGTATCGACGGGCTCTTGCATGACGGGAGCCGCTATTGCGAGTGCGATATGGCAGCTTTCTGGAAAATGCCCGGAATCTGTTTGTGTCAGGGCGCCGATAGGGAGAGATTTATATCTGGATGTCGTGCCGATGGATTATGGTGTCTGCGCCGTCGTAAAAGACGGTGGAGATGATATCGACGTGACAGACGGATGCAGCGTCATTGTGAGGGTGATTCTTCATGATGAGGATGGAGAAATTCGCTTTGTCGGAAAAGAAGGAATCGGAGTCGTGACATTGGAGGGGTTAAAGCTTCCTGTCGGAGAGCCGGCGATTAATCCTGTCCCAAGACAGATGGCGGTGGAAGCGCTGCGAAAGATAATAGGAGAGCGGGCGGCGACCTTGGAAGTCTCGATTCCAAACGGCGCCGTTCTCGCAAAAAAGACATTTAACGAGAGACTTGGCGTTATGGGAGGTTTGTCGATTCTTGGAACGACGGGAATTGTGAGACCGATGAGCCAGGAGGCGATGCGAGATTCAATCATACAGGAGATGAAGGTATGGCGCGCAAGGGGAAATGACTCGATTGTCTTTGTGCTTGGAACGACAGGAGAGAATGCCTTAAGAGAGTTATACGGCGAGATGAGAGCCGTTCTTCAAGTCAGCAATTTCATCGGAGATATGCTAGACGAGGCAGTCGAGCAGGGCTTTCGCTATATTCTTATCGGTGGATTCGTCGGCAAGCTTGTCAAGGTGGCGGCGGGAACGATGAATACACATAGTCATGTATCAGACGGAAGATTGGAGACAATCTGTACCCATGCAGCCTTGGCTGGAGTTGATGTTCAGATTATACGAAAGCTTTATCACTCTGTCACGACGAAGAAGGCGCTTGAGATTATGAGGGAAGAAAATCTTCTCTATATCTGGGAGTCCATGGCAAAGAAGGCGGAGGAGCATTGCCAAAAGAGAATCAGAGATGAGGCGACGGTCGCAGTGGTATTTTTGGATGAAAAGAATCAGATTTTGGCGGAAAGCCCAAATATTAAAAAAGTGAGACAGGAGGTGTTTTTATGCACCGATTGAGATTGGTCGGGATTGGACCTGGGACGAGGGAGTATATTCTTCCAAAGGCCTTAGAGGCGATGGAAAATGCAGAAATTATTATTGCCGCAAGGCGTATGATACCGATGCTTGAGAGTGTTTTATCGGATGAAAAAAATATTTTGCCGATGAAGGGGATAGAAGAGACGATTTGTATGATAGAGGAAGCGCTAAAAACGCAGGAGGTGGCATTAGTTGTGTCGGGCGACCCGTTGATGTACAGCTTGCTTCGCACCTTAAAAAATGATGAGAGGGGCTCTAGGATGGAGATAGAGGTTATTCCGGGGATTGGATCACTCCAGATGTTGGGCTCCAAATGCGGTATCTCGATGGAAGAGGCGAAGATTATCAGTGTGCATGGAAGAGCACAAAAAAGAGGAAGCATAGCGATGGCAGTTTTTGAGCATAGTGATTGTTTCTTCCTTTGTAGCAAAGAGCAAGGACCTGCATGGCTATCTGAGATTATGCTGGAATATCACTTGGAAGATGTTATAGTCTATGCGGGTTCCCAGTTATCTTATGATGACGAGGAGGTTGTAATCGGAAGTCCTAAAAAGATGAGTCAAATGGAATTTCCCTCTCTTTGTGTGGCGCTGATTCACAATCGTAGTCCGAGAAAGATTGAGCGAGTGGGGCTTTTACAAGATACTGACTTTGTCAGAGGGAAGACTCCGATGACAAAGGAGGAAGTGAGAGCCATTATTATACAAAAATTGAGACTTTTGCCAGACAGCATTGTCTGGGATATCGGGGCGGGAACAGGTTCCGTCACGATAGAATGTGCGAGATTTTGTCCGTTTGGTGAGGTATATGCGATTGAGCGAAGCGAGACGGCGATTGAATTAATAGAGAAAAATAGAGAGAAATTTCATGTTCCCCATGTCAAAATTTTGGCAGGGACGGCGAGAGAGGAGATAAAGAAACTTCCCTATCCAGATAGAGTATTTATCGGAGGAAGTGGAGGAGATTTGGAGATGATTATCGAATATCTGGCAAGTCTGAATAAGAAAATGAAAGTTGTAGTTTCTGCTGTGACGGTGGAGACATTGGCACAGGCATGTCAATGCCTCTCGAGATACGATAAGGATTATGAGATGACTCAAATTTCTATCGGGAAGAGTCGAAAGCTCGGAAATTACCATATCATAGATAATAATAATTCAGTTACTCTTTTGGAGGCAGTGATTGGATGAGAAAAGGCGAAGGGAGAATTGGGTATGAAAAAGGCATTATTAGTCATTAGTTTCGGGACGAGTTATGAAGTTGCGATGAAGGCGATTGAGAATATCGAAGAAAAATTAAGAGATGCATTTCCAGATTATGACTTTAACCGAGCGTTCACATCTGGTATGATTATAAAGAAGTTATTTCGCACAAAAAATCAAAAGATTGAGACGACGACAGAGGCGCTTGAGAGATTATATCAGGAGGGATATGAGGAAGTGCTCTGCCAACCGACACATATTATTAACGGAATTGAGTACGATAAAATGTGCAAAATGATTTCTGAGTACAAAGATAAATTTAAGAGACTTCGTGTCGGGACACCTCTTCTCACAGAGAGTGGAGATTTTGAGGAATGTGCCAAGCGAGTGATGGAAAATATGCCAAAGATGCAAGAGGGGGAGGCGCTTGTCTTTATGGGACATGGCACAGACCATTTTGCCAACGGTGCGTACTCCCAGATTGAAAATACATTAAGATATATTGGGTATGAGAATGTCTATGTAGGAACCGTTGAGGGGTTCCCAGATTTATCTTATGTAGAAAAACGATTGCAGAAAAAAGGTGTGAAGAAAGTATATTTGGCGCCGCTTATGATTGTGGCGGGAGACCATGCGAGAAATGATTTGGCGGGCGAGGATGAGGATTCCTGGAAATCCATCTTAGAGGCAGCTGGATATGAAGTTGAGGTAAAGTTACAGGGAATTGGAGAGTATGATTCCATCGCAGAGTTATTTGTGGAACATGCGAAGACTGCATAGGAAATAGGTATGAGAGTGTGAGAAGAAAGGAAGAATTATGGCAGGAAAATTATATGGAATTGGCGTGGGTCCTGGTGACCCAGAATTACTTACTTTAAAGGCAAAGAGATTGATTGAGGAGGCAGATATTGTCGCAGTTCCAGTAAAGAAAATGGGAGAGGACAGTGTCGCATTAAATATCGCAAAACAGGCGGTGGATATTCCCGACGAGAAAATTGTAGAGATTGAATTTACAATGAATAAAGATAAGACAAAAAGAGAGATTTGTAGAAGAGAGGCTGCGAAAAAAGTGACCGATATTTTGGACGAGGGTAAAAATATAGCTATGCTTGCCCTTGGGGATATCGGAATTTATAGTACTTACGCCTATGTGCATCGCATTTTGATGGACGAGGGATATGAGGTACAGATGGTTTCTGGAATCCCTTCTTTTTGCGCAGGGGCGAGTGCGGCAAATATTTCTCTCGTGGAGGGGAATGAAGGGTTTGGCGTGATTCCTTCTCTTCGAGGAATCGATGATGTCAAGGCAGCACTCGATGTATTTGATAATCTTGTTATTATGAAGGTTGGGAATCATGTACAGGAGATATATGATTTATTAAAAGAGAGAGGCATTGAGAAAAATGCTGTGATTGTGAGCAATTGTGGCATGGAAGACGAGTATATTGGCGAGCTAATTCCGAGCAGAAAATATGGATATTTTACAACGATGATTATAAAAAAGGAACTCTAATATGGAGAAAAAAATAATTGTAATTGCAGGGACGACAGAGTCAAGGCAGGTGATAGGGGAGCTTCAAAAAGAAGGTGCGAAGGTGATTGCCACTGTGGCGACCGAGCTTGGTGCGAAGATGTTAGAGGGGGAGAAGATTGAGATTGATATTGGAAGAAAAGACGAGAATCAATTCCGAGAATTTTTTTTGAGAGAGAAGCCAGATTTCGTAGTTGACGCGTCACATCCGTTTGCCAAAATCGTCACAGAGACGGTATTTTCCGTATGTGAGGAGCTTAATCTTCCTTATAAGCGAATAAAACGGGAGGAAGAAGCATACGATTATGAGAAAATCATTTGGGCAGCAGATGCGAGTGAGGCGGCAAAAAAAGCGAATCAATTAGGCGATATTATCTTACTCACAACGGGAGCAAATACGGCTTCGGTTTATGCGAGTACAGTGAGCGATATGGAAAAGAGAGTATATATCCGTGTCCTTGATACGCCAAAATCCATTGCACTATGCGAGAAGGCAGGAATACCGAGAGAGCATATTATTTCAAAAATGCCGCCGTTTTCTGTTGAGGATAATATTGATTTGATAAGAGAGATAAATGCCACCGTTTTGGTGTCAAAAGATAGTGGAAGACAGGGCGGTGTGCAGTATAAAGTAGAGGCGTGTAGAGCGCAGAACATCCCGATAATCTTAATTCAAAGACCAGAGGATGGAGATTAGCGGGAGAAATAAAGGAGGAAGAAAATGGGAACTAGCAGTTATATGATACCTAGAATTTTGATTGCGGGTGCGAACAGTGGATGTGGAAAGACGACAATTACCTGTGCAATTTTAAAGGCGTTGGTTGAAAAGAAGTTTATCGTTCAGCCTTATAAATGTGGTCCGGACTATATTGACCCAATGTTACATACGCATATTACGAAGAAAGAATCTAGAAATTTAGATCCCTTTTTTTTAGATTCCAAGGAGTTGGAGCAGGTTTTTATAAAGGATGCTAAGAAAGCGGAGATTGCTGTGATAGAGGGAGTCATGGGATTTTATGATGGAGTTGGAATGACAAAGAAGGCGAGCACACATTCTGTGGCGGAGGCTACAAAGACGCCGGTCATTTTGGTTATGAACGTAAAAGGCATGGCAAATACGGTGATACCGCTTTTAAAAGGTCTCAAAGAATATAATTTTGGGGATAATCAGATTAAGGCAGTGATTTTAAACTGTTGTACAAAAAGTTTATATGAGAGTATGAAACCGTTAATTGAAGAGGAACTTAAAATTATGGTACTCGGATATTTCCCGGTGGATGAGAAGATTGTGATAGGAAGTCGACATCTTGGTCTGATGACGGCAGAGGAGCTTGGAAACTTAAGTGAGATTGTCGAGGAGCTTGGAAGGATTGCAAGCGAGACGATTGACCTTGAGAGAGTAGTTATGCTTGCAAAGAGCGCCTGTGTCCTGGAAGATAATGAGCAGATTCCAGATGAGATTATAGCTGTGAGAGAGGAACTCAAAGAGCAGAAGGTAAAGATTGCGGTTGCGAGGGATAAGGCGTTTTGTTTTTATTATAGGGAAAATCTGGATATTCTAGAGCAGATGGGAGCGAAACTTTGTTATTTTAGTCCGATAGAGGATAAGAAGCTGCCGGACGGAATTTCAGGAATTTATCTCGGAGGCGGATATCCGGAGGCTTACGCAAAAGAACTTTCAGAAAATAGAAAAATGCAGCGAGAAATTATAAAGGCGCATGAAGCCCAAATTCCAATTCTCGGGGAATGTGGCGGCTTTATGTATCTTTGCAAAGAGTTAGTTGATATGAAAGGAGATTCTTTCCCGATGACGGGATTGATTGACACAAAGATTTCTATGACCTCAAAACTAAATATGAATTTTGGATATGTGACGGCGACGGCTAGCAAGACGGACGGATTTGTCAACGAAGGGATGAAGATTCGCACACATGAATTTCATTATTCAAAAGAGGAGTCAAGAGGAGAATTATTCGAGTTTGAGAAGATAAGCGGGAAAAAATGGAATGGGGTTTATAGCGATGAAAATCTCATGGCGGGATATCCACATTGGTATTTTAGAAATTGTCTGACGATGGTTGGAAATTTTGTGAGAGCTTGTAAGAATGCGGCAGAGATAGGAAAGAAATAAGAGAATGATACTTACAGTAGAAATTGCAGTTGGATTTATTCTTGATTTGATTTTAGGCGACCCTCGCTGGTTGCCACATCCAATTGTGTATATAGGAAAAGCAATTAGTATACTAAAAAAGAAAATACAAAAAAATTTATATGGCTGTTCATATCAAGAGCTTTCCAAGAAGGAGAGAGAAATGCTTCCAAGGAAAGAGGAAAAAGAGCGTTTCCTTGGAGCCGTTTTATCGGTTTTGATTGTCGTGGGAACGTTTTGGATTGTCTTTTTTATACTGTGGATTTTGGAAAAAATTCATCCATGGCTTCGATATATATTGGAGACTTTTTGGATTTATCAGATTTTAGCGACAAAATGTCTAAAAACAGAGTCGATGAAAGTATATCGAAAGCTAAAAGAGGGAGATTTAGAGGGAGCTAGAGTGGAAATCTCTTATCTTGTAGGCAGGGATACCGCCAGCTTAGATGAGGAGGAGGTGGCGAAGGCGACCATAGAGACGGTGGCAGAAAATACGAGCGATGGAGTGGTCGCTCCTCTATTTTATATCGCAATTTTTGGCGCTCCCCTTGGTATGGCGTATAAGGCAATTAATACGTTAGATTCGATGATTGGATATAGAAATGATGAGTTTCTTCATCTTGGAAGATTTGCGGCGAAGCTTGACGATTTGGCGAATTTTATCCCAGCGCGGATTTGCGCTATTATGATGATATTGGGCTCGCTCATACTGGGTTTTGATTTTAAAGGAAGTATCAAAATCTTCCGAAGAGACCGCTTCGCACATTTAAGTCCGAATAGTGCGCAGACAGAATCGGTGGCGGCGGGAGCACTCGATATTCAGCTAGGTGGAACACATGATTATTTTGGAAAGCCTGTTGTAAAGCCGACGATTGGAGATAATATCCGAAAAGTAGAGTATGAAGATATAAAAAAATGCAATCAATTACTCTATGCAGCGGCGATTTTGATGGCAGTTGCCTGTATTCTAGTTCGCATTTTACTTATAATGATGATAAGATAGGTAGAAAGGAATCGACTGATGAAAAAGCATGGAGGAAATATCTATGAAAAAGCAAAGATATTGGGAGTAAGTAAGGAAGAAATCCTTGATTTTTCGGCGAATATTAGTCCGCTTGGAATTCCTGCAGGGGTAAAGCAGGCAATGAAAGCAAGCATCGATGAGCTGATTCACTATCCAGACCCAGACTGTGTAGAGTTAAGGGAAGAGATAGCAAGAGCAGAGAAGATAAGACCAGAGTTTATAGAATGCGGAAATGGCGGGGCAGATTTACTGTTTCGTCTGGCATTTGCCTTAAAACCGAGGCGAGTTTTGCTCCCAGCTCCCACTTTTGTGGAGTACGCAGAGGCGATGAGAGCGGTGGACAGTGAGATTCTCTATACGACGCTGGACGAGGAATTTAAGCTTTGCCCAGATTGGGTAAAGAGAAAGCTTAACGAGGGCGTCGAACTTTTTATTTTATGTAATCCGAATAATCCGACAGGCTTATTGACAGAGAGGAAAACTATCTTGGAAATCTTGGAGGAGGCAAGAAAAGTCGGTTCTTATGTATTAGTGGATGAATGTTTTCTAGAATTATATGAGAGAGAAGCGGATTACTCCCTAAAATCATACCTAGAACAGTATGAAAATTTACTTATTCTAAAATCTTTTACAAAATTATATGCGATTCCAGGAGTGAGACTTGGATATATCTTAAGTAGCAAGAAAGAGATTTTGAGAAAACTAAAAAATTGTGGACAAGCCTGGGGAGTCAGTCATATTGCACAGAAGGCGGGAGTCGCCGCCTTAAGAGAAAAAGAATATAAAAAAGAAGTAATAAAGCTTATCGCTAGAGAAAATCTATTCTTAAAACAGAGCCTTAGAGAGCTTGGAATCGATGTATTGGACGGCGTCGTGAATTATTTATTTTTCTATACGAGGCAGAGAGATTTAGATAGTAGATTAGAGAG
Organism: Blautia sp.; assembly: GCA_030841965.1. Taxonomy (GTDB): domain Bacteria; phylum Bacillota; class Clostridia; order Lachnospirales; family Lachnospiraceae; genus JAUUSJ01. The sequence continues at coordinate 25,320 of JAUUSJ010000011.1, read as the reverse complement.
AGAGTCCATTTTAATTCGAGATTGTAGCAATTATCAGGGCTTGGAAAAGGGATATTTTCGCATTGCAGTAAATAGCCGTAAGGAGAATATAAGATTAATAGAAGCGTTGGAAAGGATAAAAAACGAAGTGGGAGGATTTTAGATGAAAGCAAAAGTAATTATGGTACAGGGGACAATGTCCAACTCGGGAAAGACCTTTGTCACAGCGGGACTTTGTCGTGTGTTTCGACAGGCGGGTTATAAGGTGGCACCTTTTAAGTCACAAAATATGGCGCTAAATTCCTATATCACAAAAGAGGGGTTGGAAATTGGAAGAGCACAGGCGATGCAGGCAGAGGCGGCTATGATAGAGCCAAGTCATTATATGAATCCGATTTTATTAAAGCCGACTAGCCATATGGGTTCTCAAGTCATTGTAAACGGCGAGGTATTTGCAAACTTAAGTGCTCAGGAATACTATGAGAAAAAGAAAAGTCTAAAAAAAGACGTGATGGAGGCATTTGACCATCTCTCGAAGGAGAATGATATTATTGTCATCGAGGGAGCGGGAAGTCCAGCAGAGATTAACTTGGCTAAGGATGATTTTGTAAATATGGGAATGGCGAAGATGGCAGATGCCGATGTATTTTTAGTCGCGGATATCGACCGAGGAGGTGTGTTCGCCTCGATATATGGAACGATAAAGCTGATGCCGCCAGAGGATCAAGCTCGCATCAAGGGAATTATTATTAATAAATTCAGGGGAGATGTCTCCATCTTAGAGCCTGGATTAAGGATGATAGAGGAGCTTGTCGGTATCCCTGTAGTTGGAGTTATCCCGATGGAGAAGATTGATGTGGATGACGAGGATAGTCTCTCTGACCGACTGAATCAAAAGACGGTTCAGGAGGGAATTGATGTGGCAGTGATTCGCCTTCCGCATATTTCTAATTTTACGGATTTTAGTGTGTTTGAGCTTGTGGACGGTGTCTCGCTTCGCTATGTGACAGAAAAAAGAGAGCTTGGAGAGCCAGATTTAATCTTACTTCCAGGCACCAAAAATACAATGAGCGATATGCGTTGGTTAAAGGAAAGTGGGTTAGAGGGAGCGATTATTCGAGCGTCGGCAAAGACGAGAGTGATTGGTATCTGCGGTGGCTTTCAGCTCCTTGGAAAAGAATTAAAAGACCCTCACCATGTGGAGTACGGTGGGGAGATGGAAGGGCTTGGGCTTTTGGATATCACAACGGTATTTGAGGAGGCAAAGACGAGAACTCGAATTACAGGGGAAATCCTTGAAAAATCGAATTTATATCAATTGGAAGATAGACAGGTGGAAGGCTACGAGATTCATATGGGAGTGACGAAAAATCTCGGAAAGGCAGAACCTTTGATTGAGCTTTCAGACGGAAGAATAGATGGATATCGAAATGAGACGGGCTCTATCTGGGGAAGTTATCTTCACGGAATCTTTGACAATGAACAGCTTCTCTTTGGTCTCGTTCATCAAATCATGAGGGAGAAGGGAATTGACCCTATGGATAATCATCTCAGTGTTGCAGAGTATAAAGAAATACAGTATAATAAGTTAGCAGACTTGATTCGCAAAAGTCTTGATATGGATTATATATATAAGCTTTTGGAAAAACAAGAACTCTGTGAGAAGACAAAGGAGAAGAAAGAAGAAAATAAAGAGAAGGGAAAAGAGCAAAACGAAAAGGGCTATGTTCATTTATACTGTGGAGATGGAAAAGGGAAGACCACATGTAGTATGGGACTTCTAGTCCGCGCAGCCGGAAGTGGAAAGAGGGTTTTATTATATCAGTTTATGAAGGATAACTCGAGCAGCGAGAGAAAGATTCTCTCTCATATTCCGAATATAACCGTTTTGCCGGGAGATGAGAAGGTGATGTTTACATTCCAGATGACGAAGGAGCAGAAGGAACAAAAAAAGACGGAAAATGATGCGATGCTTAACAAAATATTTGGCATGATGAAGGATTACGATATGGTTGTCTTAGACGAGGCAATCTATGCGATAGGGAGCGGAGTTTTATCGGAGGAGATAGTCTTTGATGTACTGGATCATCGCCCTGAGAATGTAGAAATTGTATTATCTGGACGAGGACCTAGTGATGAACTAATTCAGAGAGCAGATTATGTATCGGAGATAAAGAAGATAAAGCATCCGTTTGACCAGGGAGTAAAAAGCCGTATGGGAATTGAAAAATAAAAGTTTCTGTATCGGATGGTGATGGCAAAAACGAAGAAAAATACTATTTGTAAAAACGAAGAATATATGAGATGATAGGGAAAATAGCGAAAAAGAGAAAAGAGGAAATGGAGTATGGATTTTACGATACTTGCAGGTCCCATAATCGGGGCTATTATTGGATATCTGACAAATAATATTGCAGTGAAGATGTTATTTCGGCCATTGCGACCGATAAAGATAGGAAAGTACACTCTGCCCTTTACCCCTGGAATTATTCCAAAGGGACAGGGAAGATTGGCGAGGGCAGTGGGAGTTGCCGTCGGCGAGAATCTTTTGACGAGCGATGTATTTGAGGAAAAATTGCTCTCAGATGAGATAATCGGAAAGCTGGAAAATAGCTTAGATGAATTTTTCGATGAAAAAAAAGAGAGCGATACGACTATGCAGCAGCTCTTAGAGATGGCGAGCACAGAGGAGATAGCCGCAGAGCAGATTCAGATGGCAAAGTCGTCGATTACAGAGCGAATGACAGCGAAAGTAAAAGAGGTAAATCTGGGACAAATTGTCTCTGAGGCGGTCATCAGCGCTGTGAAGAAAAAGCTTTCTGGAAGCTTCTTAGAGATGATGATAAGTGATAATATGCTAAAATCCATTGCTGGATATGTCGAGGAGAATGTAGACGAGTATATCGAGGAAAATGGAGAGGAAGTCGTCGGAAAGATGGTAAATGATGAGGCAGATAATTTGCTTAATAAAACGGTCGGAGAAGTCGTCACGACGATGGACAATAGTCGTTTTAATTGGAAAGAGATAATTATCGACGCCTATAAGAAAGTGGTGAGCACAAAGGGAGAGGAATTTGTGCAAAAGCTCGATATCCCAAAGATGGTGGAAGACAGAGTGAGAATGATGGATGTCAAGGAGCTTGAGGAGCTTGTCATGTCCGTTATGAAAAAAGAGCTAAATGCGATTGTAAATCTCGGAGCCTTGATTGGATTTATTATGGGATTACTGAATTTGTTCTTTTAATTGCCTATAGTTATAAATTTTGTATCCTATCTCTTTTGAGACGAGATAATGGCTTCTTTATAATAGCTCTCGCTTAGCATATAAGCAAAGCAGTGGAACCTATCGAGTTTTAAGTTGGACTTCTATGACAAAGGCAAAATTAGTCACGAAGAAAGTATCTTCTAAATATATGACTACATTACCTTTCGATAAATTTAAATAAAAATATAGATTATGATATCAGGGGCAAAAGGTCGAAATTCGACGCAAGCTTGCTTGTGAGAGGATTTTTGACCCCAACATCATAGATTATAAAAAGGGGATGTCGAGTGAAGTTTCCTCCGATTTCGACATCTCCTTTTTTGCGCTTTGATATAGATTTGCCTCTCTTATGCTTCTTCTTCCTCCTCTTCTTCGTCTTTTTCTTGTACTTTTAAAATTTCATTTAATGTATTGATAAAAGAGTCAGATTCTTCCACAGCATTTGTCGAGGATTCTTTGTTTTGATTGGACATAAGGAGGGGCAAAAGCTTTAGGAGCATTTCCTGTGTATTATTATTATTGTTATTATTGGAGTTTGAGAGGGAGGAGATTGCTGAGAAAATATCTGGATTATTTTTTATAAGCTCATTATATGTCTGATACATTTTCATAATATTTCGTATCGTGAGAATCTGGTCGATTTGCTCTGCCATCTCTGGGGTGCTATTATTTCGGATTGTTGTGAGAAGAGAGTCGATATTTGGAGAATTATTTTCAAGTCCACAGGCGGATAGTTTCTCCTCGTCATCAAATTCGGTAAGTATTTTTCTGATTTCTAAAAATTTAATCGAGAGAGCGAGAGGCTTTCTAAGATGCTCTCCTATGTATGGCATGATGGATTCTAGCATGGAAAGTTGATTGTCTTGTAAAAATTGTTGTAGGGCAAAGCCCTCCCTTGGCGTGGATTCATCCATAAAAGAATAGCTCCTTTCTCAGTCGGGCAAACATTTTGCCATATTTTACATATGCTATAAATATGAGAGGAGGGAAATTTTTATGCATACATTTTTAGTGGAAGAAGAAAATACAATATATGAGATTGACTTAGAATGTCAGAAGAGATGCCAGGAGGAGAAAAAGAAAGAGGAGAAGAAAGAAAGCGAGAAGAAATTGAGAAAAAACGAATGACATGATGTTGAGGTCAAAAGACCTTTTGACCTTGGTATTATTATATAGAAAAAAAGAAGAGGAATTTAAGATAAAAATCATTTAAATTCCTCTTCTTTTTTATTGGGGGAGAGGCGAGTGAGAAGTTTTAGGATATTTTCTGACTTGCTCTCCCTTTTTGCTTAAAAGCTTGTAAATTTAGAACTTAGTTTTTTCTGCCAATCTTTTTTGTTTCATTAGCAGGCACATCCACATCCGCAGCTATTTCCATTACCATTGCCACAGCAAGATAAGAGGATGATTAGAGGTAAGATACAGTCGCAGCCGTCACCGAAGTTAAAGCAGTCACCGAATCCATTACCATTGCCACAGCAGCAGAATAAAAGGATTAAAATTAACCAAGAACATCCTCCGCCGTTAGAACAAGAATTAGAGCAGTTTGTTGCAGCTAAATCACTCATGTTTATAACCTCCATAAATTTTATTTACAGTTTATAGTATGTGAAGGGAGAAAAAATGTGCTATGAAATACACAGAGATTTTGAAGAGCTGTAAGAAAAATGTAAGGTTGACATAAAAATGTAGAAAGTATACAATTTTAATATACTTCTTAATTGGAAGAAGATAAATTAGTACTATTTAGAGAAAGGAGGAGGTTTTATGAGATGGAAAGACAGATTGAAAAAGCTGCTCTTTTTTGGATTATTAATGACAATAGTCTGCCTTGTCTGGACGAAGACGGGGTATGCAAAGGAAGTAGTATCAAAAGAAGATACCAAGGTAAAGACAGTTTCTGTCCGCAATAGAGTCGTGGAGAGAGGAAACTGTGGAAAGAAAGCGACGTGGACTTATTATGAAGATGGAACTCTCATGATTAAGGGCACAGGCAAGATGGAAAATTATCGCTTTGAGGAGAATCGAAAAAAAGAATATCCATGGATAAAATATAAAAATGAAATTAAAAAGGTGACGATAAAAAAAGGAATTACAAGTATAGGTGATATGGCATTCTACGACTTAGGTAAGCTGAGTGCTGTGGAGATTCCAGATGGAATTTTGGAAGTTGGAAGAGGTGCTTTTAGCGGTTGTATTTCTCTAAAAGAAATCATATTACCAGATACTGTAAAGGAGATAGGAGAGTATGTTTTTGAGGAATGTAGTGTTCTAAAAAAGGTAGAGCTCTCGGATAATATTTTGGAAATTCCAAAAGGTGCGTTTACCTCGTGTATCAATCTAAAGGAGCTCCAGCTTCCAAAGAATTTGGAGAAGATAGAAGAGATGGCGTTCGTCGACTGTGTCGCTCTTAAGGAGATTGAGATTCCACAGAATGTGAGCGAGATAGAGGAAAATAGCTTCTATCGCTGTATTAAGCTGAAGAAGATAAAGCTATCTGACGAGATAGAGAAAATTCCAGATGATGTTTTTTGTGGATGCATCGCTCTCACAGAGATTACGATTCCAAGTTCGGTGGGAGAGATTGGGGAGACTGCTTTTGGAGCCTGTGATAATTTAAAGAAGGTAATTATCAAGTCTGACAAAATAAAAATCAAGGAAAATGCCTTTGATGGATGTGATAAGATAAATTTGGTTGGCAAAAAGGGAAGTCCAGTGCAAGATTATGCGGACAGATATGATTTTACATTCAAGAGTTTAGAGGAAGAGTAAAATGAAAAAGATAAAAATTTATGGTACATTTGGACCAAGCTGTTATAAAAAAGAGACATTGAAGAAAATGATATTGGAGGGCATGACGGGAATTCGCCTGAATTTATCGCATACTAATTTGGAGGATTCCAGAGAGTGGATAAAAAACCTGGAGACTGCGAGTAGAGAGATAGGAAGAGATATTGATTTGGCGATTGATTTGGAAGGACCTGAGCTTCGCATCGGTGAGATAGATGGAACGTTAAGCATAAGACAGGGAGATAGGATTTGTCTCGGGGCAGACCGGGTATATGCGAATATCATCGATAAGGAGATAGGCGCAGAAGATAACGCTCGATTTATATCTATCCCAGAATGTCTGGCAGAGAAAATGCAGGTTGGACAGGAGATTTCAATCCATGATGGGATAATTCAGTTGGAGGTAGATAAAGTAGAGGAGAAATCTATGACAGCCGTCTGTACGGCGAAAACTTCTGGGGAGATTTCTTCAAGAAAAAGTATCGCGATTCAAGGGGTTCGGGTGGATAGTCCAGTATTAACCAAAAAAGATATCGAGAATTTGAGAGTAGCGAGAAAGTATAAGGTGACAGAGGTAATGCTTCCATTTGTCCGGGGAAAGCAGGATATAGAGGAGGTAAAAGCAGTCCTAGAGGCGATGCATCTAACCGATATTCGAGTTTTGGCGAAGATAGAGCATCAAGACGGCGTGGAGAATATCGATGAGATAATCGGAAGGGCGGATTGTATCGTCATTGCGAGAGGAGACCTTGGCAACCGCTTTCCGATTTGGAAGGTTCCAGGTATCCAAAAAATGATTTCTAAAAAATGTCGTGAGAAGAACCAAGATTTTATGGTAGTGACACAGATGCTAAATAGCATGATTCAAAACCCAACTCCTACAAGGGCGGAGGTGCTTGATATATATAATGCAGTGCTCGACGGAGCGACCTCTCTTATGGTTACAGGGGAGACAGCGGTTGGAGCCTATCCTGTAGAAGTTATCCAATATATGAAGAGAGTGGTAGATGAGACCAGGAATAATTAGATTAGAGCAATAAGACATTCTGTAATAGTAAAAAAGAAATCCGTGAAAGAAAATACGCCTCGAAAGTTAGGACGAAAAGCTTAACCTTCGGGGCGTCTCTTTTATGCTAAAAATTTCTTCACCTCTGGAATAGGGGAGAGGACAGGAAGTAAGATAGATGAGATAATCAATCCACCGATTCCCTGAATGATATTTGGAACAATAGAGCCAGCTGCTGCCCCGACACCGTATAGGAAGGATTCACATACGAAATATCCTAAAGCTACGATAATGGTGGCGCAAATGCCAGAAGCGATACAGCCGATAATTAATTTGGCTCCTTTTTTTGTTAAGAAGTGGAAAGCATAGTAGGAGGCGATTGCCACCAATGCTTTTACAATAAAAGTGATTGGCACATAAACCATATATCCGCCGAGCAAGTCTGCCATCATAGAACCGATGCCGGCAGCGAGACCGCCGAGAACTGGTCCCAAAAAGATTCCAGATAAGATAACCATCGCATCTCCTGGATGGATATAGCCGTTTGTGGCTGGAACTGGGATTTTAATACTCATTGTGGCGACACAGCAGAGTGCTGCAAATAAAGCCGCCATCACTAGTTTTTTTATGTCTTTCATTTTTCTTCATATCCTTTCTTTTTTAGATAAATATATGATACGATGTTGGGGTCAAAAGGTCTTTTGACCCCTACGATACCGAATTGCTCCGCACAATGTGCTCCCGCAATTCTCAAAAACACTCATAATCCGCTCATTTTTCTCCGAAAAATGGCTACTTATTCCTGTTTTTGGCGGGTCCCAAGTTCAAAAATCCTCTTGCAAGCAAGCTTGCATCGGATTTTAGACCTTTTGACCCTGGTATCATGATACGATGTTGGGGTCAAAAGGTCTTTTGACCCCTATGATACCGTACACAAAAACGAGAAATTGTAAAATAGCCAGACTATGACTAAAACATAGTGCCAGATAGTGCCAAAATCAATAAATTTAATCATGCCAGAGGTGGAAAGGAGGGGAAGTTTTTCAGTGAAAATATAGGAATATGCAAGAAAGTTAAGAAAAAAATGCAAAAATATAGAATATCATAAGAAAATATTCCATAAAGAACTTGTACTATTCCTATCTTTTATGGTAAAATGGTTCCGAGAATAGATATTCAATCAAAAAGGAGGCAATTGAATGATTAAAGTATATGATACTGGCGCATACTTATTGAATGGAACAGAGATTATTCCAGATACAGAAGAAGGCAAGTCAATGATGGGACAAAAACTAGGCGATGGTGCTATTTCTAAGGCAGAAGCTGCGAAAAATACCATCGCTTATCGTATATTAAAGGAACATAATACATCTGGGAATATGGAGAAACTTCAGATTAAGTTTGATAAATTAACTTCCCATGATATCACATTTGTGGGAATTATTCAGACGGCGAGAGCGTCGGGACTTGAGAGATTTCCAGTTCCTTATGTTTTGACGAACTGCCATAATAGTCTCTGCGCAGTAGGAGGAACAATCAATGAAGATGACCATATGTTTGGCCTCACCTGTGCAAAGAAATACGGCGGAGTTTATGTTCCACCTCATCAGGCTGTTATTCACCAGTATGCGAGAGAGATGCTTGCGGGCGGTGGCAAGATGATTTTAGGTTCTGATAGCCATACTCGTTATGGAGCGCTGGGAACAATGGCGATGGGCGAGGGTGGTCCTGAGCTTGTAAAACAGCTGCTCTCTCAAACTTACGATATTAATATGCCGGGAATCATCGGTGTGTACTTAAAGGGATGTCCGATTCCAGGTGTCGGACCACAGGACGTTGCTCTTGCGATTATCGGAGAGGTATTTGCGAGCGGCTATGTCAATAATAAAGTCATGGAGTTTGTCGGACCTGGTGTGGCAAACTTAAGCGCAGATTTCAGAATCGGTGTTGACGTTATGACGACAGAGACAACTTGTCTATCCTCTATCTGGAGAACAGATGAGAAGATTAAAGAATGGTATGATATTCACGGAAGAAGTGAAGATTATAAACAGTTAGACCCAGGAGATGTGACTTATTATGACGGAATGATTGAGATAGATTTATCTAAGATTCGCCCAATGATAGCGATGCCATTCCATCCAAGTAATACGTATACGATTGAGGAATTAAACGCCAATCTCATGGATATTTTGGATGATTGTGAGAAAAAAGCATTAGTCAGCCTAGATGGACAGGTTGATTTTAAGTTGAAAGATAAGGTTCATAATGGAAGATTGTACGTGGAGCAGGGAATTATCGCTGGATGTGCAGGCGGTGGATTCGAGAATATCTGTGATGCGGCAGATATCCTAAAAGGTTCCAGCATCGGACCAGATGAGTTTACTCTCTCCGTCTATCCAGCAAGCCAGCCTGTCTTTATGGAGCTTGTGAAAAATGGAGCTGCGGCGTCGATTATGCAGACGGGAGCGATTATGAAGACAGCATTTTGTGGTCCATGTTTTGGTGCTGGAGATACACCATGCAATAATGGCTTGAGTATCCGTCACTCCACAAGAAACTTCCCAAATAGAGAGGGCTCTAAATTACAAAATGGTCAGATTGCCTCTGTGGCACTTATGGATGCGCGTTCTATCGCAGCGACAGCAGTGAATAAAGGTTATCTGACACCGGCGACGGATATCGATGTAAACTATACGAAGCCAAAATACTTCTTTGACAAGACAATCTATGCCAATAGAGTATTCGATAGCAAGGGAGTTGCCGACCCATCCGTGGAGATTAAGTTTGGTCCTAATATTAAAGACTGGCCAGCAATGTCCGCACTTCCTGAGAATATAATTTTGAAGGTTGTATCTGAGATTCATGACCCAGTTACAACGACGGATGAGTTGATTCCATCTGGAGAGACTTCCTCCTACCGCTCCAATCCACTTGGACTTGCTGAGTTTGCATTGTCAAGAAAAGACCCAGCCTATGTGGGAAGAGCAAAGGAAGTACAAGCAGCGGAGAAAGCGAGAATCGCTGGAGAGGATGTCGTGGCTGCATTTTCACAGATTGGACCAGTTATCAAGACAATTCAGAAAGTATATGTAAATAGCACTTTGGAAAATACAGGAATTGGAAGTACTATTTTTGCAGTAAAACCTGGCGATGGTTCCGCGAGAGAGCAGGCAGCCTCCTGTCAGAAAGTATTAGGAGGCTGGGCGAATATCGCAAATGAATATGCGACAAAGAGATATCGCTCTAATCTTATTAACTGGGGAATGCTTCCATTTATCATCGACAAAGGCGATCTTCCATTTAAAAACGGCGATTTCTTGTTTATTCCAGATATAAAGAAAGCGATTGAGACGAAGGCTACAGATATCAAAGCCTATGTTGTAGATGGCGGCGAGTTAAGAGCATTTGACTTAAAGATGGGAGAACTCACAGATGATGAGAGAGCCATCATCTTAAAAGGATGCCTGATTAACTATAATAGAAAAGAAAAATAACTTGCCATTGCGGTTGACGATTAGCTTATTAGAGAGTAGAATATTAAAGTGATAGGATTTTTTCTATCACTTTAATCATTTAAAAAACACGAATATAAGTAGATAAGTTTTCGGTATATATTAGGAAGGGAATAAATAATTTTCAGCCTAGAAAATAAAATGTGACCCTTTGAGGAGGAAAATGATATGAAGCTAAAAACATTATTGGAAAAGGTAAAGTATGAATGCCTTCAGGGAGATGTCGATGTAGAGGTCACCAATCTGACGCATGATTCAAGAAAGGTGCAGGAAGGTTCTGTGTTCGCATGTATCGTTGGGGCAGTAGTAGATGGACATAATTTCATTAAGGATGTCATTGCGATGGGAGCGAAGGCATTGATTGTTCAAAAGGAGGTTGAGGCTCCTGAGAATGTCACAGTGATTAAGGTTGAGGATACGAGATATGCGTTGGCTTACCTTGCAGCGGCTTATTTTGGATATCCGGCAAAGCAGATGAAGATGATTGGTATCACAGGTACGAAAGGAAAGACGAGTACCTCCTATATGATTCAGGATATGCTAAAGGCGGCAGGTTATAAGGTGGGCGCACTTGGAACAATCGAGGCAATTATCGGTGACGAGAAGATTCCGATGAATAATACAACACCTGACTCTTTTACTCTCCACTCTTATTTTAAGCGAATGTTGGATGCCGGATGCGATGTTGTTGTGATGGAGGTCTCCTCTCAGGGATTGAAGTATCACAGAACGGCGGGAGTAGAGTTTGACTATGGTTTATTTACCAATCTCTCCCCAGACCATATTGGACCAAATGAGCATGATAGCTTTGAGGATTATCTGCAGAGCAAGGCGAAGTTGTTTAAGCAGAGCAAGGTTGGAATTGCCAATATTGATGATGAACATTTTGAGGAGATTACAAAAGACGCTCTCTGCCCAATTGAGACATTTGGTCTCCACGAGAATGCCGACCTTCGAGCATCAGATATCGAGTTAGTTAGGGAGAAAGACTATCTGGGAATTGATTTTAAGTTAAGTGGAGTGGAAAACTACGAGGTACAAGAGGGAGTTCCTGGAAAGTTTAGCGTCTATAATGCACTTGGAGCGATCTCTGTCGCACGTCATTTTGGAGTTGGTCAGGAGATTGTCAATCAAGTTCTCAGACAATTTAAAGTAAAAGGAAGAATTCAGATTGTTCCGACAGGTTCAGATTATACATTGATTATCGACTATGCTCATAATGCAGTCAGCCTAGAGAGCATTCTAAAGACATTGAGAGAGTACCGTCCAGCTCGTCTGATAAGCATGTTTGGATGTGGAGGAAACCGCTCTAAGCTTCGCAGATATGAGATGGGTGAGGTGTCTGGAAAATTTGCAGATTTTACCGTTATCACATCAGATAATCCGAGATTTGAGGAGCCACAAGATATTATTGACGATATTATTATAGGTATGAAGAAGACGGATGGAGAGTACAAAGAGATTATTGACCGTAAGGAAGCAATTTCTTACTGTATTAATAATGCAAAGACGGGCGATATCGTATTGATTGCCGGAAAAGGTCATGAGGATTACCAGGAGATTCGAGGCATTAAATACCACATGCTCGATGAGGAGATTGCAAAAGACGTACTTTCAGGAGTAAAATACTAATACTGAGGTCAAAGGGGTCAAAAGACCTTTTGACCCTGGTATCATCATCATTTTGATAATAGAAAAAGAAAGATATAGGAGAGGAACCGATGGAAGAACTATATGCAGACGTTATTATTAACATATCGCATGAGGCAGTTGATAGGACATTCCAGTATAAGGTACCTCTTCTTTTGCGTTCTGAGATATCTGTGGGAGTGACGGTGGAGATTCCATTTGGAAATGGAAATAAAAGACGAAAGGGCTATGTTGTCCGACTGACCAATAAGCCGTCCTATGATGTCACAAAGCTAAAAGAGATACTGGCGATAGATAAAGAGAAAATGCAAGTGGAGGGACAGTTAATTAGTCTGGCGTATTGGATGAGAGAGCGATACGGAACGACGATGATTCAATGTCTAAAGACAGTATTGCCGGTGAAGGATAAGATGGCTAAGAGAGAGTCAAAGAAAGTGAGGCTTTGCATCGCAAAAGAAGAGGCAAGAGCATTATTGGAGGAGTACGAGGGAAAGCATTTTAAGGCGAAGGTTCGTCTCTTAAATGCCATATTAGAGGATGAAGTTCCCTATGAGAAAATCTTAAATCAGTATAAGATTCCTCTCTCGACGATAAAGACGATGGAGGAACAGGGGATTATCGAGATAAATGCAAAAAGAGAGTATCGAGATTACCGTGTGGAAAAATCCATCGAGACGAGCAGACATTCTCTAAACGAGGAGCAATCTCTCGCTTTTGAGCAATTTGCTCTTGATTATGATATGGGGGAGAGGAATACCTATCTCTTATACGGTGTGACTGGAAGCGGAAAAACTGAGGTATATATGGAGATGATTTCTCATATTATAGAGGCGGGAAAACAGGCAATTTTGCTGATTCCAGAGATTTCTCTCACTTACCAGACAGTGAGTCGGTTTCAGGCGAGATTTGGCGATAAAATCGCTGTCGTAAATTCAAAGATGTCTAAGGGGGAGAAATTTGACCAGTTTGAAAAGGCGAAAGATGGCAAGATACAGATTATGATTGGACCGAGGTCTGCCCTTTTTACCCCGTTTCCAGATTTGGGATTGATTATTATCGATGAGGAGCATGAGGCAGCATATAAGAGTGAGACCTCCCCCAAATACCATGCGAGAGATGTGGCAAAAAAAAGAGCGGAGCTTTGTGAATGTAGTCTCGTGCTTGGAAGTGCGACGCCGTCCCTTGAGTCCTACACAAAGGCGAAACTTGGGGAATATAAACTGCTTTTACTCACAAGAAGGGTAAATGAGGCAAAGATTCAGTTGCCGATAGTACATATTGTAGATTTAAGAGAAGAATTAAAATCTGGAAATCGTTCTATGTTCAGTCGAAAGCTTCAGGAGTTGATGAGGGATAGGCTGGAAAAAGGAGAACAGACGATGCTTTTTCTAAATCGAAGGGGATTTGCTGGATTTGTATCTTGTCGTTCCTGTGGATATGTGATAAAATGCCCTCATTGTGATGTCTCTATGACATATCACGCAAAGGGACAGAGATTGAAATGTCATTACTGCGGATATGAGACGGCGATGCCAAAGCTCTGTCCCGAATGTAAAAGTCCTTATATTGCAGCTTTCGGGCTTGGAACACAAAAGATAGAACTTGCGGTGCGAGAACTATTCCCCGAGGCGAGGGTTGCGAGGATGGATTTTGATACGACGAGAAAGAAGTTTAGCTATGAGGAATTGCTCTTATCTTTTTCAAAGGGAGAGATAGATATTTTAGTTGGAACACAAATGATAGTAAAGGGACATGACTTTCCAAATGTCACATTGATGGGAATTGTGGCGGCGGATACCTCGCTTCACTCGGGAGATTATAGGGCGAGTGAGAGAACGTTTCAGCTTCTTACACAGGCTGCGGGAAGAGCAGGAAGAGGACAGAAGGAAGGAGAAGTTGTCATTCAAAGCTATACTCCGACCCACTATGCAATTGTGACGGCGGCGATGCAAAACTATGAGGAGTTTTACCGACAAGAGATGGCTTACCGCAATTTATTAAAATATCCGCCTGTCTGCCATATGCTTCTTGTCTTTGTTATGTCGCAGGAAAAAGAAGAGGGATTACAGTTTTTGGAGTGGTTTAAAAAAGCATTGGAGCCGTTTTGTGTGCAGGAGGGATTAATGCTGATTGGACCGAGTGAGGCGTCCCTATCTAAGATAAAGGATTGGTATAGGTCGGTTCTTTATTTAAAGCATCGAGATGAGATGCTTCTTCGGGAGGTAAAGAGACGGCTAGAGAGAAAATTAGAGCAGATGCAGTTAAAAAAGAGCATACAGGTATTTTTTGATTTTGACCCGATGGGAATTTATTAAGTAAGTTTCAATAAGCTAGGAGGAAATGGGCATAAATAAAAGCTTTTTTTAACTTCAATATTCACATTAATGAAAAAATATGTTAAACTACAATAGATAATAAGGAAGATTTACTGTGAAACTCCAAGAGTTTGGAGTGTAAGCCAAAGAAGGGATGGCATGTTTTATGTGCAAAGAGGTCACTTAGCGATGCGGTTTCGGTTGGTAAGTTTAGTATAGAAAAGGAGAAAGAAATGGCTATAAGAAAGGTTCGCTATCAGGGCGATGAATGTTTAAGGAAGAAATGCAAAGTAGTAAAAGAGATGACTCCTAGAGTGCAGCAGTTGATTGATGATATGTTTGAGACCATGTATGAGCATTACGGAGTTGGCTTAGCTGCGCCTCAGGTTGGAATTTTAAAAAGAATTGTAGTAATCGATGTCCAAGATGGAAATCCTCTGGCATTAATTAATCCAGAGATTATCGAAAAGTCTGGCGAGCAGACAGATGATGAGGGATGCTTAAGCTTTCCAGGAAAGGTTGCGAAGGTAACTCGCGCTAATCATGTCATCTGTAAGGCGTTGGATGAGAATTTTGAACCGATTGAGATAGAGGGAGAGGGCTTGTTGGCAAGAGCGATTCAGCATGAGGTGGACCATCTGGACGGGATTTTATATCCAGACAGAGCAGATGAGCCAATTAGAGATGTAGAAGAGGAAGAGGCATAATGAAGATTGTATTTATGGGAACACCAGATTTTGCGGTTGCGGCTTTGGAGGAGCTTAAAAAGCATCACGAGGTGGCGGCTGTTGTGACACAGCCAGATAAAAAAAAGGGAAGAGGAAAGGCGGTTTCCTTTCCACCAGTAAAAGAAAAGGCGATAGAGCTAGATATCCCGGTTTATCAGCCTCCAAAGGTGAGAGACGAGGAGTTTGTTTCTTTTTTGAGAGAATTAAATCCAGACTGTATTGTGGTGGCGGCATTTGGACAGCTTCTGCCAGAGAATATTCTCACGATACCAAAGTATGGATGCATTAATATCCATGCATCTTTGCTTCCAAAATACCGAGGGGCGGCTCCGATTCAGTGGTCGATTATCGACGGTGAGGAGAAAACAGGAGTCACGACAATGTATATGGCAAAGGGCTTAGATACAGGAGATATGCTTCTAAAGGAAGAGGTCGTCATTGAGCCAAAGGAGAATGCCAATACGCTCCATGATAAGCTTGCGAGAGTGGGAGCAAACTTAATCCTTAAGACATTGGAGGGCTTAGAGTCAGGTGAGATTGAGAGAAAAGTACAAGATGACTCTCTAAGCTGTTATGCCTCCATGATTCACAAGGATTTGGGGAAAATTGACTGGTCTGCTAAGACAGCGAGAGAGATAGAGAGACTCGTTCGAGGACTCTACGAATGGCCGAGTGCCTATACTTATTTTAAGGGAAAGATTTTAAAGATTTGGGATGCCGATGTCTGTGAGGGCAGTACAAAGTTTCAGCCAGGTCAGGTCATTGAGGTGACAAAGAAGGGCATCGCAGTTCAGTGTAAGGAAGACGCGCTTTTGCTTAACGAAGTTCAGCTTCAGGGCAAGAAGAGAATGGCGATGCAGGCATTCTTACTAGGCAATAAAATTCAAGTGGGAGATTTTTTGGGAGAGAATGATGGCTGAGAAGATAAATGAGAGAGAGATTGTGCTTGATTTGCTCCTCGATATGGAGAAAAATAATTCTTATACCCATCTGCTTCTTCGCACCGTGCTGAAAAAATATCAATTTATCGACAAGAAATCAAGGGCATTTATAACAAAGCTTTTGGAGGGTACGACGGAGAATCGAATTCGACTAGATTATATACTGGACCAGTTTTCTAAGACCAAAATGAAAAAATGTCGTCCGCTCGTGCGAAATCTCCTTCGTATGTCGGTCTATCAGATTTGCTATCTGGACCATATTCCCGACTCCGCTGTCTGTAATGAGGCGGTTCGATTGGCGAAAAAGAGAGGTTTTTCGAGTCTAAGTGGTTTTATCAATGGTGTTTTAAGAAATATCAGCAGAAATAAGGAAAGTATTTCCTTCCCAGATGAGAAGGAGAATCCAGTTTTTGCTCTGTCCATTCGGTATTCTATGCCAGAATGGATTATTAAGATGTGGCTTTTGGAGTACTCATATGATACAGTAGAGAAGATGCTCGCTTCCACCTTGGAAGAGAGAGGAACCGTCGTCAGAGTGAATGAACAAAGAACGACTCGGGAAGACTTAAAAGAGCAGCTAAAAAAGGAGATGGAGGTAGAAGACGGAGTTTATCTATCGTCTGCCCTCATACTTCGTCAGTATGATTATTTACAAAAAAGTCAGGCTTTTTTGGACGGCAAATTTCAAGTGCAAGATGAGAGTTCTATGCTCGTATCTATTATCGCTAATCCAAAAAGGGATGATTTCATCATCGATGTCTGCGCAGCCCCAGGCGGAAAAAGTCTCCATATGGCAGAATTACTCGAGGAGACAGGAAGGGTTCTTGCGAGGGATTTGACGGAGGAGAAAGTGGAACTGATAGAAGAGAATAGAGAGAGAATGGGATATCAGAATATAGAGACCGAGGTATTTGATGCTCTCGTATTAGATAAGAGTCTGATTGGAAAGGCAGATATTGTTATTGCGGATTTACCTTGCTCAGGCCTTGGAGTGATGGCGAAGAAAAATGATTTAAAATACCGTATGACAAGAGAAACTATCAGTGAGCTTGCAGCGCTTCAAAGAGAGATTCTAGAAGTGGTAAGCCAGTACGTAAAACCAGGCGGAACCTTAATTTACAGCACTTGTACTGTGACGAGAGAGGAGAATATAGAAAATTATCGTTGGATAGAGGAGAGATTGGGATTTTTGCCAAATGATTTTTCTTTAAGGCTTCCAGATAAGTTAAGGGCAGAGACAGCGAGAGAGGGATATTTGCAGTTGCTTCCGGGAATCCATTCTTGTGATGGATTTTTTATTTCAAGCTTTCAAAAAAGATAAAGAAATGAGGTAAGTCATCATGGAACAAAAACCAGATATTCGTTCTATGCCGCTTCCGGTTTTGGAAGAATATTTTATGGCAAAGGGAGAGAAAAAATTTCGGGCAAAGCAGGTATATCAATGGATTCATCAAAAATTAATCCGCACTCCCGAGGAGATGAAGAATATCCCTAAGTCCATTCGAGAGGATATAGAGGAAAATACAGAGTGGACGGCAGTCAGAGAGATTACCTGCTATACCTCTAAGATAGATGGAACGGCAAAGTTTTTGTTTGAGCTTAGGGACCATCATATTATAGAGTCTGTGCTTATGAAGTATAAGCATGGCAATTCTGTATGTATCTCCTCTCAGGTGGGATGTCGTATGGGATGTAAATTTTGTGCGTCCACTTTAGATGGATTGGAGAGAAACTTAAGACCGTCAGAGATGCTAGACCAGATTTATTATATCCAAAAAAAGACGGGCGAGCGTGTGACAAATGTCGTTGTCATGGGAACGGGCGAGCCGTTTGATAATTATGAGAATCTGCTTATTTTCTTAAAAATGCTGACGGATTCCAATGGTCTAAATATCAGTCAGAGAAATATTACGGTATCAACCTGTGGATTAGTTCCATTTATCCGAAAATTGGCAGATGAAAAGCTACAAATCACATTGGCAATTTCGCTTCACGCGCCAAATGACGAGATTAGAAAGAAAATGATGCCGATTGCAAATCGATATTCTGTGGATGAAATCTTGGATGCATGTAAATACTATATACAGAAGACAGGAAGAAGAATTACCTTTGAATACTGTCTGGCAAAGGGACAAAATGACAGCTTAGATAATGCGAGAGAGCTAGTACATAGAATAAAGGGAATGCTCTGTCATGTGAATTTAATTCCTGTAAACCCAGTAAAAGAGAGAGAATTTTTAAAATCAAATCAACAATCCATCCTTGATTTTAAAAAATTGCTTGAAAAAAATAAAATAAATGTTACCATTAGAAGGGAAATGGGCAGCGATATTCAGGCGGCCTGTGGACAGTTAAGAAAAAAATATTGCGATGAGAGAAGGGAGGAAGAATATGAAATCTTACGGGAAAACTCATGTGGGAATGCAAAGGTCGATTAATCAAGACTATATTTATTATACGGATGAGATGGTCGGCAATTTAAAAAATCTATATATTGTGGCAGACGGCATGGGAGGTCATAGAGCAGGAGATAAGGCTTCTTCTTTCGCAGTGAATCGATTTGTAGAGTTGGCAAGAGAAAATGAAAACGAGGATTCTTTTTTTATCATGAAGGAAGTTCTCTCACAGGTGAATCGAGAGTTGATTGAGCTGGCAGCCAGTGAGGAGGAGTTTCACGGAATGGGAACTACCTTTGTGGCTACGACGGTGGATGAAGAGGAAATTTCTGTTGTGAATATAGGAGATAGCCGACTTTATCTATATAGTGACGCCCTAAGGCAGATAACATTGGACCACTCCTTAGTCGAGGAATTATTAAGGGCTGGTCAGATTGAAAAAAGCAGAGCGAAGAATCATCCTCAGAAGAATATTATCACGAAAGCGCTTGGGGCTAGTATGGATATGGAGCCAGATTTTTTTAAGGTAGAGTGGAAAGCAGGAGATAAAATATTACTCTGTTCTGACGGACTTAGTAATATGGTAGACGATGATGAGATAGAAGAAATTTTAGCGGCAGATAGCGATGAGGGGAAGATAGTCACACAGTTAGTGGACCAGGCCAATTATTATGGTGGGTTAGATAATATTGCTACAGTAATCATTATCAATGATCTCATGGAGGGAAGAGGTGAAAGGTGATGCTACATGCAGGTGAAATACTAGGTAACCGTTACGAGATACTAGACCGTGTAGGTACTGGCGGAATGGCGAGTGTCTATAAGGCAAAGGATCATCGACTCAATCGTGTGGTTGCAATTAAGATTTTGGATTCTCAGTTTGGAGATGACAAGGATTTTATTAGAAAATTCAATATAGAAGCACAGTCAGCAGCAGCTTTTGTTCACCCTAATATTGTAAGTATCTATGATGTGGGAGACGAGAAGGATCTTCATTTTATTGTAATGGAATACGTAGATGGGGAGACTCTAAAAAAGTATATTGCGTCAAAGGGATATTTAGATGCAGAGCAGATAGTATCTTTATCTATTCAGATTGCATCGGGAATTAAAGCTGCACATGATAATAAAACAATACACAGAGATATTAAGCCTCAAAATATTTTAATTTTAGCGGATGGAAAGACAGCGAAGGTAACGGATTTTGGAATTGCTAAGACATCGAATACGAGCACTGTTCAGCAGATAACGATGGGTTCTGTACATTATCTATCTCCAGAACAGGCGAGAAGTGGATATACTGATGAGAGAAGTGATATTTACTCTCTCGGAATCACGATGTATGAGATGGCGACAGGAACGGTTCCATTTGATGGAGAGAATAATGTCGTTATTGCTCTGATGCATTTAGAGGATGACCCGATTCCTCCGAGAAAACTTCAGCCGACGATTCCAGAAAGTCTTGAAAAAATTATTTTAAAATGTATTAGAAAGAGAAAAGATGACAGATATCAATCAATGGAAGATTTGATTGAGGATTTACAGAAGGTTTTTTCAGATAAGCCAGAAACTTATATTGCGGATGATATTATTGTGGGAGAAAGTGGACAAGGTTCCTCCACTGTTATTTTGACGAAAGATGACTTAGACAGAATAAAAAAAGAGATTACAGATACCGAGGAAGAGCCAAAAGAGGCAGAGTATGAGAAAGAACCAGAAGATGAGGAGAAAGAAGAGAAAGTAGAAGCGGTAGACCCTAAATTAGAGAAATTAATTATCGGGTTAACTGCATTGACAGGGCTAATTATTGTCGGAGTCGTACTGTATTTTGTGATTCGTACGACTGGGATTTTAAATCCAAGAGCAAATTCAAGGACAGAGCCGACTACTGTGGAGGCGGCAGAGGAGGATACAGCTTCGACAAAGAACACAGAACAAAAGACAGAGGATACTGAGGAGACAGACGAAGAAAATCTTGTTCCAAATTTAATTGGAATGAAAAAGGATGACGCCGATGAGATACTCAAGGAGACATCCTTAAAAGTGGATTATATATATGAGTATTCAGAGGTGGGAAAGGACTATGTAATCGCTCAGAGCATAGCTGCCGGGACAGAGATTACAGATGATTCCACGATAACTTTGACGATAAGTCAAGGTAGCGAGTCTAAGAAGATGCCGAATGTGATTGGAATGACACAAAAACAGGCAGAAGAAGAATTAAAAGAGACTGGTGTAGTGATAGAATATTCTTATCAATACTGTGAAGAAGATGAGATAAATAAAATAGTATCTCAGTCCGTCGAGGAGGGAAGTGAGGTATCTGCCGGTGATAAGGTAACTCTCATATTAGGTCTTGGACCAGAGGAGGCGAAGATTGTCGTGCCAGATTTATCCTACTATACAGAGGATGAGGCCAGAACTCAGCTCGATAGATTGGGGTTAGAGCTTGGAGAGATAACACAAAAGCATAGTGATGTCGTCGCAAAGGGGCAGATTATATCTCAAAGTATTGAGGCAAAGGAAAAGGTGACACAGGGAACAAAGATAGATGTTGTAATTAGTGCAGGAGTGAATGAGGAGCAATATATTTATCAGGGAAATATTGTAATTCAATCTTGCCCGTTTTCCACTGAAAAAAAGGAAAATGCAAATCTTACTCTCACCTTAGTACAAAAAGATAAGGAAAAAGTTTTCTATGACGGATTAGTGACCGCAGATGATTTTCCATTAAACCTTAATTTTGAGGGAACTGAGGAGGGACAGGCTATTGTCCGTGTTCAGGTAGATGGAGAAGATACAGGAGAATCTTATATCGTGCAGATAAATAAAATACAAAAATAAATCGTTTTGATAAGTAGATAGAATTTAGGAGGCAATAAAGAAAGGATGCTTGGAAGAATCATAAAAGGAATCGCAGGTTTTTATTATGTCTATGTGGAAGGAAAAGGTGTGTATGAGTGCAAGGCTAAGGGAGTTTTTCGCAATCGAAGGGAGAAACCATTAGTCGGAGATTATGTATCGATTGACCTTTTAGATGAGCAGGATAAGGAGGGAAATATAAAAGAAATTTTAAAGAGAAAAAATTCTCTGATTCGTCCGAATGTGGCAAATGTAGACCAGGCTATCGTCGTTTTTGCGGCGGCAAGACCAGAGCCACATTTAAACCTGCTAGACCGTTTTTTGATTGAGATGGAGCGACAAAATATTAAGACGATTCTTTGTTTTAATAAGAGAGATATTGCCTTGGAGGAGAAGAAAAAAGAACTGGAAAATATATATAAACCGAGCGGGTATCCCGTTATTTTTAGCACGACCTACGAGGACGGTGGAACGAAAGAATTAAGAGAATTCTTAAAAGGAAAAACGACGGTTCTCGCAGGTCCGTCGGGAGTTGGAAAGTCCTCGATTTTGAATACATTGAGTGAGAATTTCAAGATGGAGACTGGGGCAATCAGCGAAAAAATTGCGAGAGGAAAGCATACGACGAGACATTCTCAGCTTATCTATATAGAGGAGAATACGTATATTGTCGATACGCCTGGTTTTAGCTCGTTTGATTTAAATGGAATGGAAGAAAATGAGTTAAAGCAGTATTTTCCAGAGTTTTTACCTTATGAGGATGAATGTCAGTTTATCGGCTGTATGCATAAAAAGGAGCCAGTCTGTGGCGTGAAGCGGGCGGTGGAAAACGGTGATATTCATGAGAAGAGATATCAAAATTATCTGGATTTATGTGAGGAGATAAAGAGTAAAAAGAGATGGTGACAGTGAAGAAAAAAATATTGATTGTGACAGGTGGAAGCCTTGACGAGGGATTATTGAGAAGGTATTTAGAGAAAGGGTATGATTATATTATAGCGGCAGATAGGGGATTACTGCCATTTCAATTTTTGGATAGACAGCCAGATTGTATACTGGGAGATTTTGACAGCGCAGATGCCGCTGTCGTTTCCCGTTATAGGGAAAGTGGGATTAAGATGGTTGTACATCCAAGAATGAAAGATGAGACAGATACACATCTTGCTCTCCTCTTAGCGATGGAGGAGGGGGCAGAGTTTATTACTATTCTAGGAGGAACAGGGACGAGGTTTGACCATAGTTTTGCGAATATTGCGCTTCTTACTTTGCTTTTGGATAAACAGATCGAGGGGGAGATTGTGGATAGTCATAATCGAATTTCGATGTTGTCTGGAGGGCATACGAAGAGGATAAGAAAGGAAGAGCAGTATGGGGATTTTGTCTCGCTTATTCCGTATACTGAGGCGGCGGAGAAGATTACAGTGAAGGGGTTTTTGTATCCGCTGAATCAAGAGACGCTGGAACTTGGGGTGAGTAGAGGGATTAGTAATGAGATAGTGGATGATGTGGGGGAGATTTTCTTTGAGAAGGGGATTTTGATTGTGGTGGAGTCGAAGGATTGAGAGAGGATGAGATAGGGGGAATGGAAAGAGACGCCGAGAGAATAAGAGGGAGGAGAAGGGGAGAGCGGAGGATGCCAGGCGAACGATATATGTGCCGCAAACACGTTCGTTCCCACGATTTTTCGACATACGCTGATTTATGCCGCTTCCCGCAAACTCGCAGCTACGCTGCTCAGACAGTGCTCCAGCGGCAAAGCTAAGTATATCGAAAAATCGCTCCACTCTCTATCGTTTTCGGCGCATATATAGTTCTCCTTGGCATCCTCCGCTCTCCCCTTCTCCTCTCTCTTATTCTCTCGGCTGTGTACTGGCGAAACAATTTAACTCGTTGTGCTAGTTAATCGCTCCTCTTTAATTTACAAGACTTTTTCGTTGGGAAGTTGTATCATACTCTAAGTAATAAATCTATTTTATGGGAAATTTATATTTTAACTAGCACAACGAGCCAATTTAATAATTTCTTATTTTAGGTTTCTGATTTTGATAATCAATTAAGATATGAGATTTTTGCATCCAATTGTAATAGAAATTGGAATGTGTTTTATACGTTGAATTTGAATAAGACAACGTCGCCATCTTGCATTACGTACTCTTTTCCTTCTTGGCGAACGAGTCCTTTTTCGCGGGCATTTGCCATTGTCTCGTTGGCGATTAAATCATCATAGCTTACAACTTCTGCGCGGATAAAGCCACGTTCAAAATCAGAGTGGATTTTTCCAGCTGCCTGTGGAGCTTTTGTTCCTTTTTTGATTGTCCAGGCTTTGGACTCGATTGGTCCAGCAGTTAGGTAGCTGATAAGACCAAGCAGAGAATAGCTTGCCTTGATTAATTGTTCTAGTCCGGATTCTTCTAGACCGAGGTCTTCTAAGAACATTTTTTTCTCATCGTCTTCTAATTCGGCAATCTCTTGTTCAATCTGAGCACATACGACAAAAACTTCGGCACCTGCTTCTTTGGCGTAATCTTTTACTTGTTGTACGTATGGATTTTGAGCTCCCTTGTCTGCGAGGTCATCTTCGGTTACGTTGGCAGCGAAGATAACTGGTTTATATGTCAAAAGCTGATAGGATTCTAAGAGTGCTAATTCGTCCTCGTCTTCTACCTCGAATGTATTAGCGAGCTTAAATTCTTCTAGGTGAGCTTTAATTCGGTTTAGGAATGCTACTTCTTTGGCCAATGCTTTGTCATTTTTGGCACCTTTGGAAGATTTCTGGATTCGGCGGTCTAGAACTTCGATATCAGAGAAGATAAGTTCTAAGTTGATTGTCTCAATGTCACGAAGAGGGGAGATGCTTCCATCGACATGGACAATATTGGCATCCTCGAAACAACGAACAACATGGACAATGGCATCTACTTCGCGGATATTAGCTAAAAACTGATTTCCAAGTCCTTCACCTTTGGAGGCTCCTTTTACAAGACCAGCGATATCGACGAATTCAATAGCGGCGGGAACTACTTTCGCTGAATTGTACATATCAGCAAGGACATTTAATCTCTCATCTGGTACGGCGACAATTCCGATATTAGGGTCGATGGTACAAAATGGATAGTTCGCAGATTCCGCACCTGCTTTTGTTAGTGAGTTAAATAATGTACTTTTTCCTACATTTGGAAGTCCTACAATTCCTAATTTCATAATCATAACCAGACACAATCCTATTTCTTAGAAAAAACAGGAGAAGTGTCATTTTCCTTTCTATCTCTATATTCAGTCTGAAGTCCGTTGTAGAGGAGAAACTTTTATATCCTTATAAGGAATATAATAGATAAAGATATCGTTTCTTTTCCTTGTTTCTATTTTCCACTCTTTGTAAAGAGTTCAGCTACAACAAACTTTTTTATTTCATTTATTTATTTTATCATACCTTTTCGTATTTGCAAGGAAAATTTATATCTTATGTCCGTAATGATGGCGTAAAATTTTTGTTCGTTAAATAGTTTTGATGCAGCGAGGACAGGAAAATTGAAGCGGAAATTCATAATTATCTTATAATGCATCATTCTCCAAAAACTTTTCTAATACATAACTATCCTATAAACCATCGTTTTTCAAAAGTTTTTTCCAATACACAGCCGAGAGAGAGGCAATATATGCCCTGAAAACGATAGAGAGTGGAGCGATTTTTCGATATACTTAGCTTTGCCGCTGGAGCACTGTTTGAGTGCCGTAGGCGCGAGTTTGCGGGAGGCGGCAAAAATCAGCGTATGTCGAAAAATCGTGGGAACGAACGTGTTTTCAGGACATATATTGCCTCTCTCTCGGCGTCTGCTCCCATTTCACACAAAATCGCTGTTCTCTCTTGGCGTC
>JAUUSJ010000218.1 GCA_030841965.1 Blautia sp. | reverse complement strand
GGTCGGCGCTAAACGGGCGTCACTGGCGCCCAGCGCCCTCAAAAACATTCATAATCCGCTCATTTTTCTCCGAAAAATGGCTACTTATTCATGTTTTTGGCGGGTCCCAAGTTCCAAAATCCTCTTGCAAGCAAGCTTGCATCGGATTTTAGACCTTTTGACCCTGGTATCATCATGATAATAATGTAAATTGTTTCATAAATACTTTATTGGTCGCTGGATAAATCGAACCAAAACCAAGGTCCCTGACCAAAATCTGTCCCTGATTTGCTCCCTGAAATTTAATCTCTATCTCAAGTCTCGTCGTCTTATCTGGTCTCGCTGGAAGAGAGGAAATCTCTAAAATTTCTTTTTGCACCTCGTCCGCAAATCGATTCCGAAATAGAAACTCAATTCGATTGCCGTGGTCCAATATAACCTCAAGCTTTCCCCTCGTATTATACCATTCCTTTCCACATTCTGTGATGGCGATAAACTGCTCCGCATCCCCATCTCCACTTAAGACACCGATATCATGAATCACCAAATCTCTCGCCTTCACAATCGGCTCCTCGCCTGGCTCTCTCTTTTTATCCTTATAGGCGCCAAAAAAGCAAGCTCCATTTGAGTATAGATTCTCTCCAAGGAAAACTCTCCTTCCCGAGCATAAAACCTTTAAAGATTTTTTCATCCAATTTCCATAAAACCCTGAGCCAGTGAGAAAGACACTCGTAATCGCCTCCTTGCCAATGACCTTTCGGATAACCTTAGAAAAAACATCGTCTCTGCTATCTAATGTCCCCGTAAACAAAGCTGGAACCGATACATCCATCTCGTTAAGCTGAATCTGCATCGGAATGGACCTTTGCATAATTTCCATCTTTCTACAGATAATTTTATCCCTTCCATAGTCAAAGAGTAAAACTCTATGGTCCCAAATTTTCTCTTCCTGCCGATAAATATAGTGTAAATATGCGGTCTCCTGTGTAATAATCGAAATCTTCTCCCTCGGAACGCCGAGTCTCACTGCGAGCTCGATATATCCTTGTCTCACTTTCTTTGTCGTCTCGTCCGTCGTAAAGATTACTTCCTTTACCTGCTCCATTCGGATTTCTTTCTCCAAAAAAACCTGCGCTATCTGCTCGTATAAATCATCTCTATACTGCTTGATAACCTCAATTGGCTCTTTATAAATCTCTTGAAAAACACTTATTTGCACTTGATCGACTTTAATATCAATTCCAATGATATACATTAAATCCTTTTTTTCTGCCATTTCTCATGCAACCTTCTTTCTCGTTTTCTATTTACATCATCATCTCCAAATTATCATTTAAAATCTGCAATGTCTCCATATACTGACCCATCTTTTCCTCTGCCTTCTTCTCATCCTCTTCATTCAAAATCTGGTCGAGAAGGGCAAATCTCGTTCCCTTCGTCTCTTCATATTTCTCGTAGAAATTCTCAATTGTGATATATTCTTTTCCCTTTCTCTCTTTTCCATCGACCATAATATAATAATCGAACTCTTCCTTCGAGAAAATATACATCTCATACACATAAATTCCATCAAATACCTCTCTCATCTGCACCTGATGCTCATACGTGTCAATCTGGTCTCTTAACGTATAGAAAAATTGCACATTCTGATTGCTCTCTCCGTGATAAGTGACGAAAGTTTTTGCGAGAATGCCTTTTGGAAAATCCACAATATCCTTAAACTGGAGAAAGAACGGAAACATCATATGATTTCCAAACATCTCCTTCATCAACATCTGAATCGTTCTCTTCGTCTCATCACTAAGCTCCTCTTTATCCGAATAATAATATAAATAAGCAACTTTACTCTTCAAATCTCTCACATGACGGTTTTTACATTCCTGACCGAGAATCTCAAAAAATCCTCCTGGAACTTTCTTGCCCTCAATGAGATATCCGCTCGCCACATAAGGAATATAGCTAAAGATAACCTTTCCTTCTGGTTCCTTCTCATAGTAGGATAGGAAAACTTCAAATACCTGATTCTCCTCCTCCGTCCTTGTAAAAAGAGCCTGAAGCAAAATTCTCTTTTCAAACTCAGCCTGCTCAATTCCCTCACTCTTTGCTGTCTTCCAAATACCAAGAAGGTCTATCAATCTTCCCGCATAATGCTCCATCAGATATTCAATCGTCTGGTCATCGTATTTTCCTCCTAAAAATGCCTGGTGAGCCATATGGGCAGTCAAATTATCACGCTGATTTTTCTGTATCTCTATTCCAAACTTAGATAGATAGTATAATTGCTCCCTATCCATCTTTCCGCTTCCGTAAAGCTCCGTTCCAAAATAAGCATCCTCAATCTCACCCGCCGCAACATAATAATCCATCAAAGTACTTCGATAGACAGGACGAACATGCTTATACGTAATCTGTCCGAGATATTTCTTTAGCTGCTCAAAATCCTCTCTCTCATAATAATAATCTAAAATATACTCGATGGCTCTTTCCTTTACCCATCTCTTTACATGGCGATTATATAAGACAAGAGCACCAACCTGCACAAATTCCTCTGTCTTTTCGTCGGAATTTAGCATACTCTCCACGCTGTGAATCAAAACTCTCTCTTCCTCTAGGCATTGCTTTCTGCAAATATCCATATAATCTTCCTGGTCTAATAAATCGATGATTTCATAATCAATCCCCTTCATATACCAATTTCCACTCTTATCCGTAAATCCAAGAGTATAATGGTTCGTACATAAGTCAATATAACATTTTCCATCGATTAACGGCACGTAGGTATTTTGTTGCTCCTGGTCATGTTTGACATAGACGCCTCGCATATTCGTATTATAACAGATTAATTTCTTTCTAAAAATAATATTCGGCATTAATTTTACGATATCACTCTGTGTCTTATCCTTTAAAAATGCCTGATACAAAATAACAAGATATTCATTTACATTTCCAAGCATTAGCTGCTCTTTCATAAATTCCTGGATTTTTACCTCATAAGTATCATACACAAAATCATACTCTTCTTTATTCAAAAATACATTCGTGTAGAGATAAGCTCTCTCCATATAATCTAAACTATTACTGTACGTAAAATAAGTGAGCAAAGACTTCGGCAAAATCGGATAAGATGTATAATCCATACTTCTGATATAATATTCATTTAACCCTATTAATTTTAAATTCGCCGTAATTCCTTTTTCAAAATACGTATGGTACTCTCTTCCCGTGCGATTTCCGCGAATCAGCATAGAACAAATAGCAGATAAATAGACAGAATCTGCCTCCACCTGGTATAAGCTCTCTAAAATGCGAAATAATCTCTTACTAAAATGCTTCTCCTGTGAGACAAGCTGAGTAAAGCGGTAAGACAGCGAAAAAGAAATATAGCCATAACGCATTCCCCACTCAAATAATCCAATCTCAAAATCTCCAACCTGCTCCATAAAATTGGAATTTTGATTTAAGAGCTCTAATACCTCAAAATAGAGATAACATGGGCAATATCCCTGCTTATAAAACTCTCTTATAATCTGATATTGACGATACTTATCTTGAATTAACTCTTTATCCAGATATACAAGGAAAAAGAAAGAAAGCGGAGTACAACGTTTCTCAAATGTATCTTGAATCTGAGCAACTGCCTCTAAAATAGAGGAATTATCTCTCTTATATAAAGCGATAAGATAATAATAATATTCTCGAATATCCTTGATAGAAAGATACTCTCTTCTCCTTGACTCAATCTTCTGCGCAAGCTGCTCTAAGCCTACCTCCTGCCCCAAAATAGCGACATGGAATCGAAGAAGTTCACAAAAATGTGGATCCTTTTGCTTTCTCTCTAAAACAGCAATACTTGATTTTACATGTCTTATCGATTCAGATAGCTCCGTCTTTCCTGTTCGGAATAATAAATATTGCTTATAAATCATAAAATATGCCTTTTGTACCTCCAAATCCGTTCTAGGCGCAGAAATTATCTGCTCCTCTAAAGGTCTTTTATAGCGAATTGGAATCGTAAGCTTTTCATATGCAGTCTCTATCACCAATTCATCTTCCAGACTCGATAATTTCTTTTGACTATCTGGCAGAGAAATAGTAATATACAGCACTTCCTCCTCAAAATCATTTGTTGTGAACGTTTGGTCAGAGATTTTAAAATATCCTTTTTCTGTGCGAATATTTCCCTTTATATAACCCCACTCGGTTTTTTTAAAACTAATTTGCTTTTTATTCTCCTCATCAGTCAAGATAATTTTTTCCTCCTGAGGACAAAGCCTCACAACCTCCTTGCAGTCGGCCGCTTTTAGGAATTCTTCCAAAATACAATCTCTGTCTTTTCCTTTTATCAATTCAAAATAAATTTCTCTTAAGTGAATCTCATCTTTTAGAAATACATTATAGAACTCCTCACAAAAAAGAAGCTCTCTCGCCTCGACCCAGTTTTCTGCGGCTAAGTCGGCAAATTCATCTAATGTATTGATTTTCCCGTAGCTGCATTTTAGAGTTGGCGCTACGATTTTTACTTTATAAGGGATTTCATATTCTCCCGCATTCGTGATTAAATAGAAGCTTCCTGTGATTTCCTGACCTGGAAGGGCTAGTTTTCCCTTGAAGAAATAGAATACTTCTACTTGTTTTCCCTCGATTACTTTATTCTTTACTTCGATTAGGTCGTGGGTGGATATAATCTCCCCTACAATCTCCGTCTCGCAGTCGCTGTTCATAGAAAAAGAGCCTTCATAGGATGAACCGGCTTCTACTTCTATCTCTATATTCAAATCCGATAAAGTAATGGAAAACTTTTCTTGTTTTAACTGATACTTTGTCATCCATATAATTCTATCATTCATATTCTTTTCCTTTTCTAATTTAGCCTTTTGTTTTTACTTTTTTTAGTATAGCAAATTCTTTGGAAATTTTCATCCTCTTTTCGTATTTTATTTTAGGAAAGTTTTTTTAGGAAGGAAAAAAACGCCGAAGGAGGGGGAGGGGGGAGGTTTATGGGGTGGGGACAGACGCAAAGAGAGACCAAAGATATGTCCTCTAAAAACACGTTCGTTCCCAC
>JAUUSJ010000010.1 GCA_030841965.1 Blautia sp. | reverse complement strand
CGGCAAAGCTAAGTATATCGAAAAACCGCTCCACTCTCTATCGTTTTCGGAGGAGCTATCGGTTTGCTCTCTTTGCTGTGTACTGGCGAAACTTGATAAAGTTTGATTTTCACGTGAAATGGTAATATAGACTTGATTTTTTCGTCATTTCTAGGTATGATAAAGGCTGTATTTATTTTATTAGGTTGAGATTAGTTTATGATTTGTTTATAGATTATTTAACTTTTTTCGCTTAAAATTTTTCCATTTTGTTATATTATTATGAAGTAGCCTTTTCATAGGTGAAATGTTCAAAGTAGGACGTTCATAAAAATAGGGGGATTGCCTCCTTAGATGATATCATTAAGAATGTTGAGATAGTTTTGAACATACATTAAAAAGAAAGATAAAAGGAGAAGAAAAATGACAGTAGAAATTATGATTGAAGTAATAAAGGCGGTCATTCTCGGTATTGTAGAGGGAATTACAGAGTGGCTCCCGATTAGTAGTACTGGTCATATGATTTTGGTGGATGAATTTTTACAGTTAAATCTCTCGGATGAGTTTAAGGAGATGTTTTTTGTAGTGATTCAGCTGGGAGCTATTTTGGCGGTATGTTTCTTATATTTTAATAAGTTAAATCCTTTTGCCCCTAGTAAGACTCAGGAAGAAAAGAAGGAGACTTGGAATATATGGGGAAAGGTTGTCGTGGGATGCCTTCCAGCCGCAGTGATTGGACTCTTATTTGACGATTGGATTAATGCACGTTTTTATAACTGGAAGGTAGTGGCAGCCACTCTGATTATATATGGTATCTTGTTTATCGTTGTTGAGAACTATATAGAATTCACAAGACCAAAGGTAAGAGATTTTAGTGAGCTTACATATAAGCTAGCTCTGGGGATCGGTATATTTCAAGTACTCGCATTAATCCCAGGAACATCGAGGTCAGGAGCTACGATTTTAGGAGCAGTTCTCCTTGGATGCAGCCGATTTATAGCTGCCGAGTATTCCTTTTTCCTGTCCATCCCAGTTATGTTCGGTGCAAGTATGCTAAAGATAGTAAAGTTTGGACTTGATTTTAGCAAGCGAGAGTTATTAGTTCTCGGAGTCGGATGTCTAGTGGCATTTGTCGTATCCATTATCGCAATCAAGTTCTTAATGAGCTATATTAAGAATAATGACTTTAGAGCATTCGGTGTATATCGAATTATTATTGGTATCTTTGTTATCGTTTACTTTTTATTCTTATTTTAAGACCAAAAAAGGAATGTCAAGACTGGCATTCCTTTTTTAATGCAAATTTTTACCCAGCGAAACAAATCAATTTAATTTTTTACAGAAAAAATCATGGGAATATGAGAAAATTATAGAAATAAACAGCCAGTACACAGCCCGAAGTCGGGAAAGCCTTTGTCTCAAAAACGATAGAGAGTGGAGCGATTTTTCGATATACTTAGCTTTGCCGCTGGAGCACTGTCTGAGTGCCGTAGGCACGAGTTTGCGGGAGACGGCAAAAATCAGCGTATGTCGAAAAATCGTGGGAACGAACGTGTTTTAGAGACAAAGGCTTTCCCGACTTCGGGCGTCTCCCCATTCTAATCCCTCCCACTTAAAAATTTCTCACCCCTCTTGCCAAAACTCTTATTGTACGATACAATAAACGAGCAACATATCTAAATTATAATAAGAGATCATGGGGATAGCCATAGTCTTTCGCTGAAATATAAAATATATTTTGCAAAGATAGGGCAAAAAGAATCATATATTTATAGAGAGCTCTGAGAAAATAAGAACGAAATTGGAGGGAAAAACATGATTAATGAGTTAGTAAGCAAAATCAAAAAAATGGAGGCACCGATTGTCGTTGGACTTGACCCAATGTTAAACTATGTACCAGAACATATCAAAAAAGCGGCCTTTCAAGAGTACGGCGAGACATTAAAAGGCGCAGGAGAGGCAATCTGGCAGTATAATAAGGGTATCATCGACCAAATCTACGACTTAGTTCCAGCTGTAAAACCACAGATTGCAATGTACGAGCAGTTTGGAATAGAGGGACTTATCGCTTTCCAAAAAACTTGTGATTATGCCAAGGAAAAAGGATTAGTTATCATTGGTGATATCAAGCGAGGCGATATCGGCTCGACATCAGCTGCCTATGCAGTCGGACATATCGGACATGTCCAAGTCGGAGAGAATAAGTTCCAAAGTTTTAACGAGGATTTTGTCACAGTAAACCCATATCTTGGAAGCGACGGAGTAAAGCCTTTTATCGATGTCTGCAAGGAAGAAAAGAAGGGAATCTTCGTGCTCGTGAAAACTTCAAACCCATCAAGCGGTGAGTTCCAGGACCAGGAAGTGGGCAAAACTCCTCTCTACGAGTTAGTTGCGCGAAAAGTTGACGAGTGGGGAAGAGACCATATGGGTGATGAGTATAGTTATGTCGGAGCGGTAGTGGGAGCAACCTACCCTAAGATGGGCGAGGTTTTGAGAAAGGTTATGCCAAAGAGCTATATTTTAGTGCCAGGATACGGAGCACAGGGCGGAAAGGCAAAGGATTTAGCACCATTTTTCAATGAGGATGGACTCGGAGCAATTGTAAACTCCTCCAGAGGAATTATCGCGGCTTATAAACAGGAAAAGTATCAAAGCTTTGGCGAGGAAGGATATGCAGAGGCTTCCAGAGCGGCTGTACTAGATATGAAGGAAGATTTGAAAATCGCATGGGTAAAATAAGAAAGGAAGAATTGATATGGGACGAGAAAAAGCACCTGCCATTGTCCAGAAACAAAGACAAATCGGCGTAGGAATTTATGACCTCTGGCTTGAGACAAAAGTCTCCCAAGAAGCAGTTCCTGGTCAGTTTATCTCCATCTACACAAACGATGCCTCAAAGCTCTTACCAAGACCAATCAGCATCTGTGAGATAGAGCCAAATAAAGATCGTCTGCGTGTCGTATACCGAGTTGTGGGCGAGGGAACAAGACAGTTTTCCAAGCTTCAAGAGGGCGATACGATTGAGATTTTGGGACCTCTCGGGAATGGATTTACAAAAAAAGAGAAAAAAGCTATCCTAATCGGAGGAGGAATTGGAATTCCTCCAATATTAGAGCTCGCAAAACAGCTTGATGTGCCAAAAAGCATTGTTCTTGGATATCGAGATGAAGTTTTCCTGAACAAAGAATTTGAGCCATACGGAGATGTCTTTTTAGCGAGCGAAGATGGAGCTCACGGGACGAAGGGAACGGTTCTTGATGCGATAAGAGAGAATGCCGTCACAGGAGAGATTATCTATGCCTGTGGTCCGACTCCTATGCTCCGCGCAATACAGGCGTATGCATTGGAGCATGGTATAGAGGCACAGCTTTCTTTGGAGGAGAGAATGGCATGTGGAATTGGAGCCTGTCTGGCATGTGTATGCAAATCAAAAGAGATAGATTCTCATAGCCATGTGCATAATAAGAGAGTCTGTAAGGATGGACCAGTATTTGATGCGAGGGAGGTAGATTTCTCATGAAATTAGAAGTAAATATTGCGGGAGTTACCTTGAAGAATCCAGTGACAACGGCATCTGGAACATTCGGCTCTGGGATGGAGTATAGTGAATTTGTTGACTTATCCAAGCTTGGCGCAGTGACGACAAAGGGAGTGGCCAATATTCCGTGGCCAGGCAATCCAACTCCTCGAGTTGCGGAAGTATACGGTGGGATGATGAACGCCATCGGTCTTCAAAATCCGGGAATCGATGTTTTTATTGAGAGAGATTTGCCTTATCTTCGAGAGCAAAATGCAGCGATTATCGTAAATGTATGTGGAAAGTCAGAAAAAGATTATGTGGAGGTTGTGGAGCGACTTGCTGACGAGGATGTCGATTTACTAGAAATCAATGTCTCCTGCCCAAATGTAAAAGAGGGAGGAATTGCTTTTGGACAAGACCCAAGGGCACTCGAACAGATTACAAAGGCGGTAAAAGCAAAGGCAAAGCAGCCTATTATCATGAAGCTTAGTCCAAATGTCACAAGTATTGCGGAGATGGCAAAAGCGGCTGAGGCGGCGGGAAGTGATGCCATTTCTCTGATTAATACATTGACAGGAATGAAGATCGATATTCATAAGAGAGATTTTGTGTTGGCTAATCGGACGGGTGGTTTGTCAGGACCTGCAATTAAGCCGATTGCCCTTCGTATGGTGTATGAGGCTGCCCATGCAGTAAATCTTCCGATTATTGGAATGGGCGGAATTATGACGGCGGAGGATGCGATAGAGTTTTTGATGGCGGGAGCATCGATGGTGGCCGTCGGCACAGCGAATTTCCATAATCCACATGTGACGATGGAGATTTTAGATGGAATTAAGGCTTATATGGAACAGTATAAGATTGAGGATATTTATGATATTATAAAGATACTATGAGAATTGCGGGAGTTTTTTTAAAGGAGAATGAAAATGGAAACATATAAGAAAGAATTTATCGAATTTATGATTGACTGTCAGGTATTAAAATTTGGAGATTTCGTGACAAAGAGTGGAAGAAAGACACCGTTTTTTGTAAACACAGGATTTTATAGAACTGGTGCACAGCTTAGTAAGCTTGGCTCCTACTATGCAAAGGCAATTCATGATGTATTTGGATTGGATTTTGATGTATTATTTGGACCAGCTTATAAGGGAATTCCGCTGACAGTAGCTACGACAATGGCAATCGCGCAAGATTACGGAAAGGATATTAAGTACTGTTCTAATCGAAAGGAAGTCAAAGACCACGGCGATAAGGGTATCTTACTTGGAAGCCCAATCGCAGATAAGGATAAGGTAATCATTATTGAGGATGTGACAACGGCCGGCACATCGATTCAGGAGACACTTCCAATCATCAAGGCGCAGGGAGATGTGGATGTTCTTGGTCTTGTCGTATCGGTAGACAGAATGGAGCGAGGACAGGGAGAAAAAGGAGCTCTTGAGGAGATTTCAGAGAAATATGGTCTAAAGACAACAGCTATCGTGACAATGGGAGAGGTCGTGGAGCATTTATATAATAAGCCTTATAAGGGAAAAATTATCATCGATGATGCATTAAAAGCAGCGATTGACGCATATTATGAGCAATACGGTGTAAAATAAAAAGAGAAAGGCGGTTTATTATGCAAGACAGTGAGAAAATATATAAGAGGGTCACAATGGTGGGCTCTACGAATATTGTGACGGGAATTATTATTTTAGTTGTAGGTCTTAGTATTGGTATTTTGAATATTGTACACGGAGCGATGCTCTTAAAGGGAAAATCAAAGATAATATTTTAGAAAAGATATCATAAATTGACATGCCCGCTTGCAGACAGCAATAAATGATTATGTTTTTTGTGTGAAAAGTAAAGATGGGGATTGAAATAAATAATAAGGTTATGGTAAAATAAAAAATCGTATAAAACAATATAATATGATACTAGGGTCAAAAGGTCTAAAATCCGACGCAAACTTGCCTGTGAGAGGATTTTGGTTCTTGGGACCCTAACATCATAATAATGATATGAGATAGATTATAAAGTGAGACAGTATCATAATTGTCTCAGATAATGGAAAGGGATATGGGAGAGAAGTAACATGAAAAAATCCACCAGATTAAAGATAAGCTGGTTTTGTTTCTTTGCTTTTATGGTGTATATTGTTGTACTATTTTACTTTGTATTTTTTAGTGAGCGATATGGAAGAATTGAGGGATATGTGGAATACCAGTATAATTTAGAGCTATTTAAGGAGATTAAAAGGTTTATGGCACATAAGGATAAGATGAGCTGGGAAGCGTGGGGTACGAATCTGCTCGGCAATGTATTTATCTTTATACCGATTGGTATTTTAGTACCGATGTTTGTATCACAAAAGATCAATCTAGTAAAATGTACAATTTTATCTTTTTTTTGTAGCTTAGTTATTGAGTCAACACAGTTTGTCTGTCGGTGCGGCGTATTTGATGTGGATGACCTTTTCCTAAATACCGTCGGTGGTCTGACTGGTTATCTTATTTTTAAGCTGGTAAGGCGGCTCTATCGATGGCAGTATAGGAGGTCCTTGACGAGAAGAATGAGGCAGCGAAGGAAAGAATGAAACGAATAAAGAGTAAATAGCGAAAAAGAAAAAGTACCATCTTTGTGAGAACAAGGATGGACTTTTATCTTTTGAGAAAAAAAGGAAGATGGGAGAGACAAATATGGTGAGAGAAAGATATGAATTGTCTGTAAATAGAATCAAACAGATGAGAAAAGAGAGAGAATTAAACGCTCCTTTTTTGGATTATTTTGAGAGGACAGGCAATTTTTTGTATGAGCTTCATAAGTTGTATGAGAAAATAGAATACGGTTTTTTCGATACGGCGACAGAAAAAGAGCTAGAAAGAGAGCAGGAAGTTTTGTACGGAGAACTTGAGGGGGAAAATTATGAGTCAAGCTATGCCAATCCTGCCTACGCTGTCAGAAAACTCGGAGAAGATTTTGGCGGTATATTAAGCTTTCTCTATGCGGAGGCGAGAGCTCAGATTATATCTGTGTATGAGCAAAGGAGGGAAGAGCTGACAATTTTTAACGAATTATTTTTGGAAATCTATCATCTCTTTCTCGATGAAGCGTCCTACAAGGAAGTGAGAGATGCAATTTATTGGCATATGAGTGATTATGCTGAGTTGACTGTTCTTAGCAGAGTCAGAGAAAACTTAAATCCAGAGCTTGATTTTGCGACAAAGATTATTATGGAGTCTGATTTATCTGATATCCGATATTTATATCGATACGGAGAGTATATCGGAGAGAATGAGAAGAAATTATCGAGATATCTTAGCAAATTACCACAAAATACAATTGACGATATGGCGAGAACTTATACGAGTGGATATGCGAAAGGATTTGAGGCGAAGGGTGTCTCGCTTTCTGAGAAATCGACGGTTAATATTCGTTATTCGCTGGGACAAGAGCGTATTGTAAAGGCGGCGATTGAGCAGTTTCAGCAGTGGGGGCTAAGACCGGTTATTTATCGCTACGCCCATAGTAGTATGCATAAAAATCCAAGGGGAAAGATAGGCTATATTAGCACATCGGTCAATAAGCAGTACGAGTTTGACCATCAGGCGGATAATGCGTACTATATCGATAAGGCGTTTTTACAGAGAAAATTAGATATTTTAAGACAGAGCTATGAGGAGCAAAAAGAGTATGCGGCGGGATTTGCAGGTCCAGCCTGTATGGAGACTTTTGGTGAGAATCCCTTTACTCCAGTAAAGAAGGAGGAGGCTGCTAAGCTTAGTGAGGAACAGCAGAATCTACTTGTCTGGTATACAGAACAATCCACCAAGATTATGAATGAGTATATCAATCAGGAGGAGAGAAGCTACACAATTATTGCGTATCCAGCTCCAGAAATCGGTGATAATTTTGAGGAAATCTTCGATGAGACAGTGAAAATTAATACACTCGACCAGGAAAAATATAAAAAGATTCAGCAGGGATTAATCGACATACTTGACTTGGCAAGCAAGGTAGAGATTAAGGGAAGAGGAGCGAATAAGACGAATCTGACTGTAAAAATGCAGGCAATTTTCCATCCAGAGAAGGAGACAAATTTTGAAAACTGCCTTGCGGATGTCAATATTCCGGTCGGAGAGGTGTTTACATCTCCAAGACTTGAGGGGACGGACGGAATTTTGCATGTCACAGGAGTTTATTTGAATGAGCTTTATTATAAAGAATTAGAGATTCTATTTGAGGATGGCATGATAAAAGACTATACTTGTAAAAATTTTGATACCGAGGAGGAAAATAAGCGCTATATCAAGGAGAATTTATTATTTCACCATGAGACATTGCCTCTTGGAGAGTTCGCGATTGGAACGAATACAGCCGCCTATAAGATGGCGACGCAGTATGAGATTTTTCACAAGCTTCCCATTTTAATCGCTGAGAAGATGGGACCACATTTTGCGGTGGGAGATACTTGCTATAGTTATTGTGAGGATGTCCCTGTCTTTAACCCAGATGGAAAGGAAATTACAGCGAGAGATAATAGTTGCACGATTAAGCGAAAAAATGGTGAGGAGCCAGAGTATTTCCACTGTCATACGGATATCACAATCCCTTATGATGAGCTTGGCTCGATTGAGGCAGTGAAGCGGGATGGAGAGAAGATTACAATTATTAAGAATGGACGCTTTGCGCTTAAGGGGACGGAGGAATTAAATATCCCTCTCGATGAGATATAAGACAGTTTTTTTGAAAAAAACAGATAAAATATAAAAGATACAGAGAATTTCACTTGCCAAAACAAAAAAAGTATGTTTATAATTATTAAAAAATATATAAATCATAAGGAGAAAAAATATGGCAAAAGTAAGTATTGTTATGGGTAGTGATTCTGACTTACCTATTATGAAAAAGGCAGCAGAGATATTAGAAAAATTTGGAATCTCCTATGAGATGAGAATTATTTCTGCTCACAGAGAGCCTGATATTTTTGTAGAGTATGCAAAGACAGCAAAAGATAGAGGAATTAAGGTAATTATTGCAGGAGCAGGAAAGGCAGCGCATTTGCCAGGAATGTGTGCGGCAATTTTCCCACTTCCTGTTATCGGTATTCCGATGAAGACATCTGACCTTGGCGGAGTGGATTCGCTTTATTCTATCGTACAGATGCCATCTGGAATCCCAGTTGCGACTGTTGCGATTAACGGTGCTGCAAATGCAGGTATTTTAGCTGCCAAGATTTTAGCCGTATCTGACGAGGCACTTCAGGAGAAGTTAGCTGCATACACAGAGGAGATGAAAGAGCAGGTAATCGAGAAAGATGCAAAATTAAATGCAAATGGTCCGAAAGGGTATTTAGCAGAGTAGGATATCGAAGATTCAGGAGGAAAGAAAAATGGATTATAAAAAAGCTGGTGTGGATATTGAAGCTGGTTATAAATCAGTGGAATTGATGAAAAAACATGTACAAGCTACGATGAGACCAGAGGTACTTACAAACTTAGGGGGATTTTCGGGAGCATTTTCTATGAAGAAGTTTAAAGATATGGAAAATCCAACTTTGGTGTCTGGAACAGACGGTGTAGGTACAAAATTAAAATTAGCTTTTATTATGGACAAACATGATACAATCGGCATTGACTGTGTAGCTATGTGTGTGAATGATATCGCATGTGCAGGTGGAGAGCCACTCTTTTTCTTAGATTATATTGCCTGTGGCAAGAACTTTCCAGAGAAGATTGCGACAATCGTGAGTGGTGTAGCAGAGGGATGTATCCAGTCTGAGGCTGCCTTAATCGGAGGAGAGACAGCAGAGATGCCTGGATTTTATGATGAGGATGAGTACGACTTAGCTGGATTTGCAGTAGGTGTGGTAGATGAGAAGGATTTAATTACAGGAAAGGATTTAAAGGCGGGAGATGTCTTGATTGGTATTGCATCCTCAGGTGTGCATAGCAATGGCTATTCCCTCGTTCGCAAAGTCTTCCCGATGGAAAAAGAGGCTCTTATGACATACTATGATGAGCTTGGAACGACACTCGGAGAGGCACTTTTGACTCCGACAAAGATTTATGTGAAGGCGTTAAAATCTATTAAAAATGCTGGTGTGGTAATTAAAGCATGTAGCCATATCACAGGCGGCGGATTCTATGAGAATATTCCAAGAATGTTAAAAGACGGAGTAAAGGCTGTCGTAAAGAAGGATAGCTATGAGGTTCCAGCCATCTTTAAATTGCTTGCAAAGACAGGCGATATAGAAGAAGAGATGATGTATAATACGTATAATATGGGCATTGGTATGATGGTTGCAGTGGATGCAGCTGATGTGGATGCGACTCTTCATGCATTGGAGGAAGCAGGAGAGAAGGCTTATGTCGTAGGTCAGATTGAAGAGGGCGAAAAAGGAGTAGAATTATGCTAAAGCTTGCAGTTCTCGTCTCAGGAGGAGGAACAAACCTTCAGGCGATTATCGATGCGATAGAGAGTGGAAAGATTACAAATGCAAAAATATCTGTCGTTATCAGCAATAATGCGAATGCCTATGCGCTAGAGCGCGCGAGGAATCACGGCATAGAGGCAGTGGCGATTACAAGAAAAGATTTTCCAAAGAAAGAGGATTTTAATGAGGCACTTTATGACGCTCTTATGACGAGAGAGGTTGACCTTATTGTTTTGGCAGGATGTCTTGTCGTTATTCCAGAGAAAATCATCGATGCATTTGAGAATCGAATGATTAATATTCACCCTTCTTTGATACCGGCTTTTTGTGGAAAGGGATTTTATGGGCTTACCGTCCATGAGAAAGCACTTGAGAGAGGTGTAAAATACACAGGAGCTACGGTACATTTTGTGGACAAGGGAACGGATACAGGTCCTATTATTATGCAAAAACCAGTGGAAGTTTTGGAGAAAGATACCCCAAAGGAGCTTCAACTTCGTGTTATGGAGCAGGCAGAGTGGGTGATTTTGCCTCGTGTGATTGACCTTATCGCAAATGGAAAGGTAAGTGTGGAAGATGGCAAAGTCCATATTGCAGAGTAAAAGAGAAAGGAAAAAGATATGAAAGTTTTAATCGTTGGAAGTGGCGGAAGAGAGCATGCAATCGCTTGGGCAGTACAAAAAAGTCCAAAGGTAGATAAGATTTACTGTGCGCCTGGAAACGCTGGAATTGAGGAGTATGCTGAGTGTGTTCCAATCGGTGCGATGGAGTTTGACAAATTAGTGGCGTTTGCGAAGGAAAAAGAGATTGACCTTACGATTATCGGTATGGATGACCCTTTAGTCGGCGGCGTCGTGGACGTATTTGAGGCGGAGGGACTTCGCGTATTTGGTCCTAGAAAAAATGCGGCGATTATCGAGGGCTCTAAGGCATTTTCCAAAAATCTCATGAAAAAATACCATATTCCGACAGCGGCGTATGAGAATTTCACATCCCCAGAGGATGCACTGGCTTACCTAGAGACGGCAAAGATGCCGATTGTCTTAAAGGCGGATGGACTTGCACTCGGAAAAGGTGTGCTTATCTGTAATACGCTTGAGGAGGCAAAGGAGGGCGTTAAGACATTAATGCTCGACAAACAGTTTGGCGACGCTGGCAATACAATCGTAATTGAGGAGTTTATGACAGGAAGAGAGGTTTCTGTCTTGGCGTTTTGTGACGGAAAGACAGTAAAATGCATGACATCCGCTCAGGACCATAAGAGGGCAAAGGATGGAGATAAGGGCTTAAATACTGGCGGTATGGGAACTTTCTCTCCAAGTCCATTTTATGAGGGTGAGGTTCAAGCTTTCTGTGAGAAATACATCTATCAGCCAACGATTGATGCGATGGCAGCCGAGGGAAGACCTTTTACAGGAATCTTATTCACAGGTCTGATGATTACAGAGGACGGGCCAAAGGTGCTCGAATATAACGCTCGTTTTGGTGACCCAGAGGCCCAGGTAGTTCTTCCTAGAATGAAGAATGATATCATTGAGGTGATGGAGGCATGTATCGACCAGAGATTAGATGATATCACATTAGAGTTTGAGGATAATGCGGCAGTCTGCGTCGTGCTGGCGTCCGATGGATATCCAGAAAAATACGAGAAGGGATTTCCTATCTCCGGTCTTGACTCAGTGAAAGACAAAGAGGGATATTATATTTTCCATGCTGGAACAAAGAAACAAGATGGCAAAATTGTCACAAATGGAGGGCGAGTTCTCGGCGTTGTGGCAAAGGGAGATACGCTAAAAGAGGCAAGAAAAAATGCGTACGAGGCGACAAACTGGGTAGAGTTTGCCAACAAATATAAGAGAAATGACATCGGAAAGGCAATTGATGAAGCGTAAAAGATAAAAAATTGCAAAGGATTCTCGGGTTTTTATATGATGAATCTGAATAAAAAATTATTTTTATTATATTAAAATTCGTAGAAAATAACTAAAATTAAATAAAAACCGATAAAATGAGAAAAAAGTACTTGATTTTTTAGAAAAAACGGTGTAT
Source organism: Blautia sp. (assembly GCA_030841965.1). Classification (GTDB taxonomy): domain Bacteria; phylum Bacillota; class Clostridia; order Lachnospirales; family Lachnospiraceae; genus JAUUSJ01. The sequence continues at coordinate 36,402 of JAUUSJ010000010.1, read as the reverse complement.
CTTAAATTTAGCTTAAGAAAAGCAATTAAATTAAAAATGAATTATTAAATCTATAAAATTTCATTGTGAAAGAAAAGAATAGTTTGGCAGTAATGCTAATATAATGATATCAGGGTCAAAAGGTCCGAAATCCGACGCAAACTTGCTTGTGAGAAGATTTTTGACCTTATATATAAAAGGTACGAACAAAGGAGTTCTCATTGTCAATAGATGACTTGGGGACTCCTTTTTTTGAAAAAAGCTTTGGAAAGTATATACCCTTTTCTATCGGATTTGATGGGGAGAAATTAGTAATTTGCTTCTATTTAGAAAATTTCACGGATTTAGAAAGGATGGAAATTATGGCAAAAGTAGATGAAATCTTTGGCACAAATGTGTTTAATGACAGCGTGATGAAATCACGTCTTCCAAAAGCAACTTATAAACAGTTGAAAAAGACAATCGAGAATGGCGAAGAGTTAAACCCAGCCATCGCTGATGTTGTCGCAAATGAGATGAAAGAGTGGGCGATTGAAAAAGGTGCCACACATTTTACTCACTGGTTCCAGCCAATGACAGGTATCACAGCTGAGAAACATGATTCCTTTATCTCTCCAACAGAGGGAGGCAAGGTATTACTTGAGTTCTCTGGAAAAGAATTGATTAAAGGCGAGCCAGATGCTTCCTCCTTCCCATCAGGTGGACTTAGAGCAACATTCGAGGCGAGAGGATATACAGCATGGGATTGTACTTCTCCAGCTTTTATTAAAGAGACAGATAATTTGACAATTCTCTGTATTCCAACAGCGTTCTGCTCTTATACAGGAGAGGCACTTGACAAAAAGACACCACTTCTTCGTTCCATGCAGGCACTGGATATTCAGGCGCTTCGTATTTTGAGATTATTTGGTAATACAACTTCAACTTCCGTTACAACATCAGTTGGACCAGAGCAGGAGTATTTCTTAATCGATAAGAAAAAATACTTAAAGAGAAAAGACTTAATCTTTACAGGACGTACTTTATTTGGTGCTCTTCCTCCAAAAGGACAGGAACTTGATGACCATTATTTTGGAATTATTCCTGAGAGAATTGCAGGCTTTATGAAGGAGTTAAACGAGGAGCTTTGGAAACTTGGAATTACAGCAAAGACACAGCATAATGAGGTTGCCCCAGCTCAGCATGAGTTAGCTCCAATTTACGACCAGAATAATATCGCGACAGACCATAACCAGTTAGTAATGGAGACAATGAAGAGAGTAGCGGATAAGCAGGGTATGGTTTGCTTGCTTCACGAGAAACCATTTGCTGGAATTAACGGTTCTGGTAAGCATAATAACTGGTCTATGGTAACAGATGATGGACAAAACCTCTTAGACCCAGGTAAGACACCTCACGAGAATGAGCAGTTCTTATTATTCCTTGCGGCAGTTATCCGTGCAGTAGATGAGCATGCAGATTTGCTTCGTCTTTCTGCTGCCACACCAGGTAATGACCATAGATTAGGAGCCAATGAGGCACCACCAGCAATCATCTCTGTCTTCCTTGGAGAGCAGTTAGATGATGTATTAAAACAGCTTGACACAACAGGAGAGGCAGTAAAATCAAAACAGGGTGCGCCACTTATCTCTGGTGTACATACATTGCCAGTCTTCCAGAAAGATGCCACAGACCGTAACCGTACATCACCATTTGCCTTCACAGGTAATAAATTCGAGTTTAGAATGGTCGGTTCTACACAGTCTATCGCAGACCCTAATACTGTCCTAAATACAATCGTTGCAGATGTATTATGTGATATGGCAGATGAATTAGAGAAGGCAGAGAACTTTGAGTTGGCTGTTCATGACTTAATCAAGAAGACAATCGCTGAGCATAAGAGAGTTATCTTTAACGGTGACGGATACTCAGAGGCATGGGTAAAAGAGGCTGAGAGAAGAGGACTTCCAAACTTACGCTCTATGGTGGATGCTGTTCCAGCTTTGACGACAGAAAAGGCAATCACTATCTTTGAGAAGCATGGAGTATTTACAAAACTTGAGTTAGAGTCCAGAAGTGAGATTTACTACGAGCAGTACGCTAAGGCAATCAATATCGAGGCGTTAGCTATGATTGATATGGCGAAGAAACAGATTGTGCCAGCAGTTATCAGCTATCAGGCAAGCTTAGCGGATTCTATCAACTCGATTAAGAAAGCATCTCCTTCGATTAATACATCTGTACAGGAGAAGTTACTCGCTGATATTGCAGATAATTTAGTACCTCTCTACGAAAACTTACAAAAATTGGAAGAGGTTGCAGCTGAGGCTAAGAAAATTGATGATATTCAGGCTCAGGCTAGATACTACCATGATACTGTATTTACAGCTATGGAAGAGCTTAGAAAACCTGCAGACAGATTAGAGATGCTTGTAGATAAGGCTGCATGGCCATTCCCAAGCTATGGTGATATGTTATTTGAGGTTTAAACGGATAGGATTGATAGATAGATATTGTTGAAAAAGGGTCGCTGTGAGATATCGCTCTCATGGCGGCTTTTTCTATGCATAAATTTTTCTCTTTTTTCAAATGCTATCATCAGATAAGAAAGAGAAAAAGGAGAGAAAAAATGCAAGGAGAGAGAAAAAAAGGTATCTATAGCTGTATTATGGTTGTTTTGCTGTTTTTTATTCTGTTTGGGCTTGGTTTTTGGGGAGATAAATTATCACAAAAAAAGACCTCTCAGACAATGGGGGAAGTAAAAGAAGAAAAGAAGACGCTATCTAAGAAGGCGTATCTTACTTTTGACGATGGACCTTCCGATAATACAGAAAAAATTTTGGATATTTTAAAAGAGAAAAATGTAAAAGCCACTTTTTTTGTCGTTGGAAAAGAGGGAGAAAACGCAAAAAAAATATACCGAAGGATTATAGCGGAGGGACATACGCTTGGGCTTCATTCCTATAGTCATGATTATGATGAGATTTACTCCTCGATAGAAGGATATAAAAACGACTTGGATAAGCTTCGGACGTATTTAAAACAGGTGACAGGAAGGGAGATTCTTTTTTATCGTTTTCCGGGAGGCAGCAGTAATTCTATCGCAAAGATAGACCTTGGCGAATGCGCAAAATATTTAAAAGAAAATGGAATTATTTACTATGACTGGAACGCTCTAAACGATGACGCGGTATGTTTTCAGACGGCTCCTAGTATTCTCAATAAAAAAATTATGAAGGATGTAAAGGGAAGGGAGACGGCGATGATTTTGATGCATGATTTACATGAATGTACGACGACAGTTGAGGCTCTTCCAAGCTTGATTGATGAGCTTAGAAAGGAGGGGTATGAGATACTGCCAATTACAAGCCAGACGAAACCAATTCAGCATAGAAAGTTTTAGGAAAGCTTTAGAGTTGACAAAAGGGTGAAACTACATTAAAATTTAAAACGAATTAGAAGAGAAAAAATATCTGCTTGGGGCAGTGGGAGGCAGTTATGACAGAATTAGAATGTAAACAATTTTTAGATAGTATAGGCAAGAAGGGAAGCGTCTACGGTCTTGACACGATTCGCAATCTGCTTTGGCGTCTTGGCAATCCACAGGAGAAATTAAATATTGTCCATATAGCAGGTACAAACGGCAAGGGTTCCATCCTGACGATGATAGAGACAGTAATGCTAGAATGTGGTTATCATACAGGGAAGTATACCTCTCCTTGTATCGGGGCGTATGGAGAACAGTTTTTATATGACCAAGAACCGATTTCAAAAGAGCAATTACTTGATTATATGGGAAGAATCAAGGTAGTTTCAGAGCAAATGAGAGAGGAAGGGCAACCTCTTCCAACCTTGTTTGAGATTGAAACTGCCTTGGCTTTTTTATATTTTGCCGAGCAAAAAGTCGATATCGTATTACTCGAGACTGGAATGGGAGGTCTGCTTGACGCTACCAATATCATTATGCATCCAATTCTTACCATTTTCTCCTCTATCAGTATGGACCATATGAAGTTTTTGGGAAACTCGATTGAGGAGATTGCGAGACAAAAGGCAGGAATCATAAAAGAAAATTGTCCCGTTATCTGTTATAGGAGTGAGGAAAAAGCGGTGGAGGTGATAAGAGAGGAGGCAAGGAGGAAGAAGAGTCCATTTTATCTGGTAGATAAGAAAGAAATAAGCATATTAGAGGAGACATATGAGAGGCAGAAATTTTCCTATCTGGGGCATGGAGAGTACACGATTGGTCTTCTTGGAGAACATCAAGTTTATAATGCGGCGACAGCGATTTTGGCGTTGGAGTATCTGGGCAAAATCTATCATTTGCCGCAAGAAAAGAGAAGGCTTGGTCTTTTACATACGAGATGGCCAGCTAGACTAGAGTTAGTAAAGAAATCTCCGCTTATCTTTTTGGACGGTGCACATAATGAGGATGCAGCCAAATATTTATCTAATTTTATTCAAAAACATTTTACAAATAGGCGAATCATTTATATAATAGGAGTATTGGCAGATAAAGAATATAAAAAGATGATAAGACAGACGGCAAGTCTGGCAGAGTATATTTTTACGATTACTCCACATAATCCTCGCGCATTGGATGCCAATATCTTAAAGCAAGAGGTGAGTAGAGTGAATCCTCATGTGAAGGCGACAAATAGTATCAAGGAAGCGTACTTGGAGGCGAGGAGAATCGCAAGACGGGAGGATGTTATCTTTGTATTCGGCTCATTGTCATTTATGAGAGAGATGAAATTGGTGTTGGAGGAGGAAGAGTAAGTGATGGAACGAGTGAGAAAAATAATGGAACATGAAGATTTTCTGCGTTATCTGCAAGAAATTGAAAAACTGGAAGAAAATCGTATCTTTTGTTGCCATGGAATCGAGCATCTATTAGATGTAGCTCGGATATCTTATATTTTCCTTCTAGAGGCGGGAGTGGATATTAGAAAAGACATCGTGTATGGGACGGCACTATTACATGATATCGGAAAAACAGAGCAGTATCAAAGAGGAATTCCTCACGAGGAGGCGGGAGTTAGACTGGCGTATCCAGTTTTAAAGTCCTGCGGATATGAAGACGATGAGATTTCTCTTATGTTAGGGGCGATTGAGAATCATCGATTTGGAAAAGAGGATAAAAGGCATAAGCTTTATGAGAGTATTCATAGAGCCGATAAATGGTCCAGAAACTGTATGTACTGCAAGGCGAGAGAAGAATGTAATTGGCAAGAAAATGAAAAAAACAGTCAATTATTTTATTAACTATCATGATATTTACTGTGAAAGCTTCGTCAAGTAGCTGTATGAGCACGTCGTGCGGAGCAATCAGCTTTCATGGATAGAATGCAATAAGGAGGAGTTTGAAAATGAAAATAGGAAATAGAGAGTTTGATTTCAAAAATCACGCCTATATTATGGGCATTTTAAATGTGACACCAGATTCTTTTTCAGATGGAGGAAATTATAATACGATGGATGCCGCTCTTTTTCATGCGGACCAGATGATAAAGGATGGGGCAGATATGATTGATATCGGTGGAGAGTCGACAAGACCAGGTCACGAAAAGATTAGTGATACAGAGGAAATCCACCGAGTAATCCCGGTAATTGAGCGATTGAAGGCAGAGTTTGATATTCCTATCTCTCTTGACACCTATAAAGCGGAGGTGGCGAAGGAGGGAATTAAGGCGGGAATTGACTTAATCAATGATATATGGGGTCTAAAATGGGATGGAAATATGGCTCCAATTATCGCAGAATCTGGTCTTCCATGTTGTCTGATGCATAACCGAAGAGAGATTAATTATATGGATTTTATGAATGATTTTCGCTCGGATATCGAGGAAAGCTTGGATATCGCATGTTGGGCGGGGATTGACCGAGAGAAGATTATTTTAGACCCAGGCATTGGCTTTGCAAAAGATTATAAGATGAATCTGATGATAATGAATCATTTGCAGCTATTGGCAAAATGGGAGTTACCGATTTTACTTGGAACTTCCAGAAAATCTATGATAGGAAATGCTCTTGAACTTCCTGTTGACGAGAGAGAAGAGGGAACTTTGGCAACGACAGTGATTGGAAGGATGAAAGGTTGTAGTATTTTCAGAGTGCATGATGTAAAGAAGAATAAGAGAGCTCTTAAGATGACAGAGGCCATCTTGCAGGAAAAATAAAACTGGGAGAGGGAAGATGGATAAGATTGAGATAAAAAACTTGGAAGTATTTGGATATCACGGTGTCTTGAAGGAAGAAAATAAGCTCGGACAAAAGTTTATTCTCTCCGCCAAAGTCTATCTCGATACGAGGAAGGCAGGAGAGAGTGATGATTTGACTAAGACAATCCATTATGGCGAGCTGGCATTATTTATGAAGAAGATTTTGGAGGAGCGAAGATTTGCGCTTTTAGAGAGGGCGGCGGAGGTTGTCTGTGAGGAAGTACTGCTTGCCTATCCCCTGATTAAGAGGATAAAACTGAAAATAAAAAAACCTTGGGCTCCGATTTTATTGCCTCTTGAGACGGTCTCAGTTACGATTGAGAGGGGTTGGCATACCGTTTACCTCGGACTTGGCTCGAATCTCGGAGATAAGAAGAGATATTTGGATGATGCGATAGAACAGTTGAATGAAAAGAGAGATATCAAGGTGACGAAAGTATCTAGTTTTTATGAGACAGAGCCGTACGGCTACCTAGAGCAGGATTCCTTTTTAAATGCCTGTATCTGTATAGAGACATTAAAGACGGAGAGAGAACTCTTAGATACTCTTCATGAGCTTGAGAGGAGGGCAAAGAGGGAGAGGAAGATTCACTGGGGACCTAGAACATTAGACCTTGATATTTTGCTCTATGATGATAGAATAATAGACAGCGAGGATTTGATTATTCCACATAAGGAATTACATAAGAGAATGTTTGTGCTAGAGCCGCTCTGTGAGATTGCGGGCTATGTGAGACATCCATTGCTTTTACTTACAATGGAACAGTTAAAAGAACAATTGGAGAAAGACTAGGAGGTAGGAATAGGAATGAGGAAATTATCAGAAATACGAGTGGATATTGACCGTATTGATAAGGAGATTGTGACATTATTCCAAGAGAGAATGGATTGTGCCAAGGAGGTTGCAGAATATAAAAAGGAGACGAATACAGCAATTTATGATAAAAAGAGGGAGGAGGAGAAAAAAGAAAAGCTTTGCAGTTATGTCGAGGATGAGTATGTGAAAAAGACGGTATCGGAGCTTTTTTCCCAGATTATGTCCCTAAGTCGTAAATATCAGTACCACGCCTTAGACCAGAGAGACCGCTATATTGAAAATTATTTTCAGAGAGTGTCAAAACTTGAAATGTATCCAGATACGAGAGTGGTTTATCAGGGCGTGCCGGGTGCCTACAGCCAAAAGGCTCTTTTGCAATTTTTTGGAAAGGGAATTGACCATTATCATGTGAAGACATTTAAGGAGGTCGCAATTGCGCTCAGTAACGGAGATGCCGACTATGGTGTGCTTCCAATCGAGAACTCTTCGGCTGGCAATGTGGATGGAATTTATGATATTTTGCTGGAAAATGATGTCTGTATCGTCGGAGAAGAAATCGTAAAAATTGACCATGCTCTTTTGGGCATTCCGGGAAGTAAACTCCAAGATATTAAAGTCGTATACTCTCATCCACAGGCACTTATGCAGTGCAAAAAATATCTGGCTCAGTCGAGTGCCAAAAAAATTAGTTTAAATAATACAGCAGAGGCGGCAAAAAAGGTGAAAGAAGACGGAGATAAGACGCAGGCAGCCATCGCAGGGGAGTGGGTTGCCGATATGTATGGTCTTCAGATTTTGGATACGAAATTAAATCATGAGACAAATAATTCGACTCGCTTTGTTATTATATCGAAGAAGCGTCAATACACGGAGGATGCACAAAAGATTAGCATTTCTTTTGCACTTCCTCATGAGAGTGGTACCCTCTATAATATATTGTCTCATTTTATTTTCAATGATTTAAGTATGACGAATATTGAATCTGTTCCTCTCCCAAATAGACAGTGGGAGTATCGTTTTTTTATTGATTTTACAGGAAACTTAAATAGTTCTGCCGTAAAAAATGCATTAAAGGGAATTCGAGAAGAAGTGACAGATTTTAAAATTTTAGGAAATTATTAGAATCGAGGTTTGAGATGGCTAGGGGAAGAAAGCAAAATCGGGTTGCAAAAGGAAAGGAAAAAAGGAAAAAGGAAACTAGAGATAGCAGAGATTTGAGAGCTGTTTTTTTCGTTCTTTTGCTTTTTTTATCGATTTTTATTATAAAAAATTATGGGCAGCTGCAAGATGACGCTCAGATGCCAATCAATAATGGAGTGGCGAGTGAACTTCAATCTGTGGACAAAGAGACCGAAATCGTGCAGAGCTTTAAGGGGAATGGGCTTTACTTAAAACAGGTAAATTTCTACTTTGGAAATAATTATTATGGAAAGAGCGAGGGAAACCTTGTGATTACTCTCTTGAATGAAGAGGGGGAGCAGGTTAAAAAAATGCAAGTACCTGCCAAGGATGTGGGGAACTTAGAGTATCTTAGTTTTTCGGTGGAAGAGAGAATGAAAAGAGGGGAGATTTATTCTTTTCAGATTACGGGAAGCGAGATAGAAGTGGGACAAGGTCCTATTCTATATCGAGTATCGAAGGTGAGCTCTCCGAATAAGGAGCTTATACAAAACGGAGAGGGAACATGGGGAAGCTTATTTAGTTTTTACGTTGTTCCAAGTATCCAGATGATTCAGATGATAGGACTTATCTTGATTTTAGTCGTATTGGGCGTGATAGGAATTATCTATATTCCGCCAAATAGCCAATACGGTGGCAGTGAGCTAAGTGCAAATTGGAATGTCGTGGCAAATCTATTCTTTTTTGTTGTGCCTTTATTTGCATTTTATATGGTGGAGCATTTTACGAAAAATAGCCTGCTCACGATTTACCCGCTCTCGATTGTATTTAATATTATTCTTTATTATGCTGTATTTGGAATTTTATATTTTATTTTTGGCAATAAAAAAATCGTGACAGTTTTCTATCTTGTATTGGCTTATATAGTCGGAGCTGCCAATTACTTTGTCTTAAGTTTTCGAGGAAATCCGATATTGCCGTCTGATATTGCCTCTGCTGGAACGGCAAAGAATGTGGCGGCAAATTATACGTATACGATTACAACTGCCTTTATCAGCAATCTGATTTTATTGCTTTATATTTGTACGATTATCTGTAAGAATAAAAAGTTTAAAAAAACGAGTGTGAGAGAAAGGATTATTGTCTTGCCTTTTATCCTTGTCGGAGTTTTGGTAAGCTTTGGTTTTATCAGGCAGGAAACATTTTTAGCGACTTATAATATTAAGGTCAATGTCTGGAATCAAAAGAGAGGCTATAGTAAAAATGGAACGCTGTTTAGCTTTGCCATGAATTGCAAGTATTTATCGGCGAAAAAGCCGGAAGGATATTCGATAAGAGAGGTAGAAAAGATTGCAAACCATTACCTGGATGAGGAAGAGCCAGAGGGAAAGATGCAAGATACAAAGCCAAATATTATCGTTATTATGAATGAGGCGTTTAGTGAGCTATCTGTTATCAATTCTTTTGAGACGAATAAAGAATATATGCCGTTTATCGATAGTCTGAAAAAGGATACCGTGAGGGGACAGCTCTATGTCTCTGTCTTTGGCGGCAATACATGTAATACAGAGATGGAGTTTTTGACAGGGAATACGATGGCGTTTTTGCCAAATGGAAGTATTGGATATACTCAGTTTATAAAAGGAGAGCTCTCTGGTCTTACTTCTACTTTAAAAAATCAGGGCTATACAGGAAACTATGCGCTACATCCTTATATAGCGGAGGGATGGAATCGTCCAAATGTATATAAATGGCTTGGATTTGAGGATTTTATCAGTCAGGACGATTTTGACAATCCAGAGTTGATAAGAACTTATATCTCGGATAAATCGGATTTTGAGAAAATTATAGAGCTCTATGAGGATTCGAGTGAGAAGGAAGAGCCTTTTTATCTCTTTAATGTGACGATGCAAAATCACGGCGGATATACCGAGAGCTTTGATAATTTTGATGTCGATGTAGAAGTGACAGATGAGAATGGAAATCAGCAGGCGAATCAGTATTTATCGCTAATCAGACAGACGGATGCCGCATTTGAGCAATTGGTCGATTACTTTAAGAAGGTGAAAGAGCCTACGATCATTGTCATGTTTGGAGACCATGAGCCTAGTATTAGTGATGATTTTTATGAGAAATTATACGGGAAAGACCTAGCTGATTTGACGCAGGAGGAGTTACAAAAGAAATATCAGACTCCGTATATTATGTGGGCAAATTATGATATCGAGGAGGAAGAGATAGATATGAGTGCAAATTATTTATCTTCTTATCTTCTAAAGATTGCGGGACTTGAGATGACAGGATATAATAAGTTTTTATTAGAACTTCAAAAAAAGGTTCCTGTTATCAATGCAGTTGGTTATATCGGAGATGACGGAAAGCATTATAGTTTTGACGAAGAATCTCCATACCAAGATGATATTTTGAAATACCAAATTTTGCAGTACAATAATTTAATTGATACAAAACATAGATATGAGAAATTTTTTAATTAAAAAATTTTGACAAAGAAAAACAACTATTTTATCTCAAAGAAGAGATAGAATAGTTGTCTTTTTATTTCCAACTGGGGGTGATATCTGGTATAATATAATTTATAAGAAAAAAGACAGAAAGGACGGGAAGGATGAATTATTTTACATTTGGTGTTATTGTATTAGGTTCTAAAGATATATCTTTAAAAATATATGAGATATCTTCGAGAAATGGAATAAAACAATTGGACTATGTCAACTGTCCGATGGAGATAGGACGAGAGGGATATGTAGAAAAGAAAATTAGTCTGGCACAGATTGAGAAAATTTGTGAGATTCTAAGTGGATTTTCGAGAAAATTGAAGGAGTATGATGTAAAGCAGACAAGCTGCTATGCGACAAGTGCGATAAGAGAGGCCAAAAATAAAGAAATGGTTGTCAATCATATCGAGGTTCGCACGGGATTTTCCCTTATTATTCCGAGCAATTCTGAGTTGAGATTATTGATGTACAAGGGAATGACGAGAAAGCAGGATAATTTTAACCAGATTATTGAGAAAAATACCGCAATTTTGGATGTAGGAGCGGGAAGTGTTCAGATTTCTCTTTTTGATAAGGGAAAGCTTTATATGACACAGAATATACCAATTCGAACATTGAATATTCAAAACTTGCTCTCTAAAATTGAGGGCAGGGAGCTAGATTATGCAGCTGTTGTCGAGGAGTATGTCAGCTATGAGCTTAGAGTTTTTCAGAGTATCTATCTGAAGGATAAGGCAATTAAAAACTTAATTATTATCGGCGAGGATAATAATGTCTGGAATAAGATTGCACCGGAATTACAGATTGATGACCGTGTGACGATGGATGATTTAAAATATCTCTATAGAAGAATCCGAAGAGCTACGACAAGGCAGATTGCGGCGCAGTATGATATTCCGTTTGAGACAGCTAGATTTACGCTTCCATCTATCTTAATTTACAAGATATTTTTAGAGCAGTCGAAGGCAGACCATATTTGGATTAGCCAGACAGATTTATGTGACGGCGTTGTGGTGGATTTTGCAGAGAGGGAGAAGAAAATAAAGCCAGTACATGATTTTAACGAGGATATTATCGCCACGGCGAGAAACTTGGCGAAGAGATATCGCTGCAATAAAATGCATACAGAGCTTGTCGAGGAGATAGCGCTCACGATATTTGACCGAATGAGAAAATATCACGGTCTTGGGATGAGAGAGAGATTTTTATTGCAGATTGCATGTATTTTGCATGACTGCGGGAAATACATCAATATGAACGAGACAGGACTCAATAGCTATCACTTAATTCACTCGACAGAGATTATCGGTCTCTCCCACCGAGAGAGAAAGCTGATAGCGTATATTGTACTTTATCACTGTAATCTCACATATGATTTACATGAGATTCCAGTTGAGGATTATCTGATTATTGTGAAGCTCAGTGCCATTCTTCGCGTTGCTAATACATTGGACCGAGATAGCAGACAGAAATTTGTCAATTATACGATAATGAAAAAGAAAAATGAGCTTATTATCACAGTCTTGACAAATGAGAATATTACATTGGAGAAGGTTTTATTTGAAAGCGTGGCAGATTCCTTCGAGGAAGTATATGGAATTCGCCCAGTAATTATACAAAGGAGGGAACAGATGAATGACTGATTATAGTAGATGGAATAAAAAGGAGAATTTTTGGAATAGAGAGCTTAGCTGGCTACAGTTTAATTACCGTGTTCTCGGTGAGGCGAGAGATAAGAGGACGATGCTCTTTGAGAGATTGAAATTTTTGAGCATTACGGCGTCAAATTTGGATGAATTTTTTATGGTTCGTATTGCCTCACTCAAAGATTTAGTACATGCGGATTATACAAAACCAGATATCGCTGGCTTAACACCGAAGGAGCAGCTTGAGAGATTAAGCGAGGAGACACATAGAATGGTAGATTTGCAGTACTCGACATGGAATCGCTCTCTCGTTCCACTTCTTCGAGAAAATAATCTTTTCTTGGTGGAGAGGCATGAGGATTTAACACAGGAGCAGGGAGAGTTTGTGGACCAGTATTTTCACAAAAATGTTTATCCTGTTTTGACCCCGATGGCGATTGATTCATCAAGACCATTTCCGCTTCTTAGAAATAAGACGCTAAATATTGCGGCATTGATTAAAAAGAAAATTAGCGGAGAAGATTATGAGGTGGCTACGGTACAGGTTCCATCTGTGCTTCCAAGAATTGTGAAACTTCCAGCGAGTGAGAGTGGAAGGACGGAAGTTATTTTGCTTGAGGAGATTATCGAGAAGAATATATCTAAGCTTTTCCTAAATTATGAGGTGAAATGTGCTCATCCGTATCGAATTATGAGAAATGCAGATTTGACGATTGACGATGCGGAGGATTTATTAAAAGAAATTCAAAAGCAGCTAAAAAAGCGCCAGTGGGGAGAAGTTATCCGACTAGAGTATCAGGAGGGAATGAATAAGCAGTTAGTTAAATATTTAAAAAAGCAGCTTCAGATTTCTAGCAATGATATGTACGCAATTAACGGACCGATTGACTTGACTTTCCTGATGAAGCTATATGGCTTAAAAGGATTTTCACATTTAAAACAGCCAAGCTATACGCCTCAGTATCCGCAACAGATAAAACAAGACCTTCCTTTATTTGAGCAAATTAAGGAGAAGGATATCTTGCTTTTTCATCCGTATGATTCGTTTGACCCTGTCGTTGATTTTATCAGACAGGCGGCGAAGGACCCAGATGTACTCGCAATTAAACAGACATTATACCGCGTGAGCGGAAATTCTCCGATTATCGCCTCTCTTGCGATGGCGGCGGAGAATGGAAAGCAGGTAACTGTTTTGGTAGAGTTAAAAGCGCGTTTTGATGAGGAGAATAATATTTTATGGGCGCAAAAATTAGAAAAGGCGGGATGCCATGTCATATATGGACTTGCAGGACTTAAGACCCACTGTAAGATTGCACTTGTCGTGAGGAGAGAGGAGGATGGAATCCGAAGATATGTGCATCTTGGAACAGGAAATTATAACGATTCCACGGCGAAGCTTTACACGGATATGGGAATGTTTACGGCGAGTGACTCCATCGGGGAGGATGCCACCGCTGTCTTTAATATGCTTTCTGGTTACTCGGAACCAGCAAGGTGGGAGAAACTCGAAGTCGCTCCGTATTGGCTTCGAGACAGTTTCTTGCGATTAATCGATAGAGAGACAGAGAATGCGAGAAAAGGAAAGAAAGCCAAGATTAAGGCAAAGATGAACTCACTTTGTGACCCGACGATGATTTTAGCTCTCTATGAGGCGTCAAATGCGGGAGTGGAGATTGAGCTCATCGTGAGAGGAATTTGTTGTCTCGTGGCAGGTAGAAAGGGACTTTCTGAAAATATTATTGTCCGCTCCATTGTTGGAACTTTCCTAGAACATAGCCGTATTTTTTATTTTTATAATGACGGAATGGAGGAGGTCTATATGGGCAGTGCCGATTGGATGCCTAGAAATTTAGACCGAAGAGTAGAGATTGTCTTTCCAGTGGAACAAGAAGAGATTAAGAAAAGAGTAATCGAAATTTTAGAAATCCAGTTAAGAGATACGATGAAGGCTCATATTTTACAGGAAGATGGAAGTTATGAGAAAGTTGACGGAAGGGGAAAGGTGAAATTAGATTCACAGATGTATTTTTGTCAGGAAACTTTGGAGAAAGAAAAAATAGAAAAAAAGCTGGAAAAGCGCAGCTTTAAGCCCGCGTTTAAAATGAACTCGAAGGAGGAGCTTTAAGTGAGTAAAAAAATAGGATTTTTTTTCTTGACAGTTTTATGTACTCTAATGATATTTGGATGTGGAAATTCAGGGACAGATAATACAAAGGAGGAGACAGAGAAAGAAGAAAAGACGACAGAGTCCGCTCAGATAGATGAGGTGACGATTCAGGGAATGACGGAAGATATTCTGAAAAATATGACTCTAAAGGAAAAGATAGGTCAGTTATTTATTGTGGAGTTAGATGCGTTAGATTGGGAGGACGACAATAAAACGAGAAAGCTTACAGAGAATATGAAAAAATCAATAGAGAAATATCATATAGGAGGGGTCGTTTTATTTGCGAGAGATATTCAGACGAGGAAGCAGACAAAGCAATTGATTTCGGATTTACAAGATGTAAGCAAAATACCTATGTTTATATCGGTCGACGAGGAGGGCGGTTCCGTAGCGAGGATATCTTCCAATGAAAAGATGGGTACAACCTCTTTTCCGAGTATGAGTGAGATTGGTAAGACAAAAGACGAAAAAAAGGCATATGAGGTCGGAAAGACGATAGGAACTGATATCCATAAACTTGGATTTAATTTGGATTTTGCTCCTGTTGCCGATTTGCTTACTGACGACAAAAATGTGGAGATAGGAGATAGGAGCTTTGGCTCTGACCCTGAGCTTGTCGCCAAGATGGTGGCAAATGAAGTGAGAGGATTACAGGAGGAGAATGTAAGTGCAACGCTGAAACATTTTCCTGGACATGGAGATGTAAGCTCTGATACACATAAGGGATATGTCTCTGTGGACAATGGAATTCAGAGCCTGAGAAAGCGTGAGTTTATTCCATTTCAAGCTGGAATTGATGAGGGATGTGACTTTGTTATGGTTTCCCATGTGAATATTAATAAGGTGACACAAGATGAGACTCCGTCTTCCCTCTCAGAGCTGGTCATAAAGGAAATTTTGCGAGAAGAGCTTGGATTTGAAAAAATCATTATTACAGACGCGATGAATATGCAGGCAATCACAAAGTTTTATGAGGATAAAGAGGCAGCAGTCATGGCGATAGAAGCTGGAAACGATATGATTTTAATGCCTCAAGATTTAAAGGAAGCGTTTGAGGGCATAGAAGAAGCAGTGGAGGAAGGTGAGATTAAGGAGAGTGAAATTGATGATTCTGTAAGAAGAATTTTGAATGTAAAATTAGAGAGAGGGGTAATTAGTAAAGACACGACTTTGATAGAGAGCGAAGAGAAATAAGAATTAGTCTTGTTTTTTTAGAAATTGTATGTTACAGTGTTAGTGCAAAAAGCAAGACGCATAAAAGAGAATCTTCCAAGTATTATGAGAGCGAGAAGTACAGTTTTTTGTGAGGAAAGATAGGTGCAAAAATGGAAAAAATTAGTTTATTGTATGAGGGAAGAGCGAAGAAAGTATTTACAACAGAAGATGAAGACCTGTTAATTGTCGAGTATAAAGATGAGACAGGAGAGGATGAGAGGCTATCTTGGGAGGGAATGAATAAGGGTACTATTAATAATAGAATGACAAATATTCTATGCAAATTACTTGAGAAAAAAGGGATTCCCACACATTATGTGCAAGAATTGAGCGATACAGAGACTGTTGTAAAAAAAGCGGATATTATTCCCCTTGGAGTGGTGATTCGTAATATCGCCGCAGGCAGTTTTTCAAAAAAATTAGGGATTGAGGAGGGGCTTGTTCTTTTGGAGCCGACGAAGGAATTCTATTATAAGAATGCGCAACTTGGCGACCCGATGATTGACAGCTCTTACGCCCTTGCCGTTGGTGCGGCAGACCGAGAAGAGATCAAGAAAATTACAGAATTGGCTTTTCAAGTAAATGAAATATTAAAAGAAAAATTCCACGAAATCGGGATTCATCTTGTCGATTTTGAGATGGAATTTGGACGCTATAAGGGACAGATTATTTTGACGGACCAAATTTCTCCGTATACCTGTCGCTTATGGGAGATGGGAACAGAGAAAAGGCTGGGCAAGGATTGTAATCCTGAGGAAGTCCAGGCTGTCTATGAGGAAGTATTAAAGAGACTAATATAGCTATATTAGTGCTATTGCAGAAGCGATGGAAAGGAATTGAATATATCTATGTGTAAAAATCAATATGAATATCCGATGGATGACAAGCTGGGAGAAGAGTGTGGCGTCTTTGGAATGTATGACTTTGAGGGAAATGATGTGGCATCGACAATTTATTATGGACTTTTTGCTCTTCAGCATAGGGGACAAGAAAGCTGTGGTATCGCAGTTTCGGATACAAATGGTCCAGTTAGAAAGGTGCCATCGAAGAAGGGAATGGGTCTGGTAAATGAAGTTTTTTGCCCAGGTGATTTTAAAAAGTTAAAGGGTGATATTGGTGTGGGGCACGTTAGATATTCAACCGCTGGTGCGAGTACAAGAGAGAATGCGCAGCCTTTGGTCTTAAACTACTATAAGGGAACACTTGGACTTGCACATAATGGAAATTTGATTAATGCGCTAGAGCTTCGAGAGGAGCTTGAGTATACAGGGGCAATTTTCCAGACGACGATTGACTCAGAGGTTATCGCGTACCATATTGCGAGAGAGAGACTTCACGCAAAAAATGTGGAGGGCGCTGTAAAAAATGCAATGAAGAAAATAAAGGGAGCGTACGCATTGATTGTGATGAGTCCGAGAAAACTAATTGGGGCGAGAGATCCATATGGATTTAAACCACTCTGCATCGGAAAGAAGGATAGCGCATATATTTTAGCGTCAGAGACATGTGCTCTTGACACAATCGGTGCGCAGTTTATCCGTGATGTGGAGCCTGGAGAGATTGTCGCAATTACGAAAGAGGGAATCACAAGTGACAAATCTCTCTGTCTTTCGAGGGAAAAAGAAGCGAGATGTATTTTTGAGTATATTTATTTTGCAAGACCAGATAGCTATGTCGATGGTCAGAGTGTATATGATTCTAGGATTATGGCGGGACGTTGTCTGGCAAAGTCAAGCCCAGTAGATGCCGACTTGGTAATCGGCGTCCCAGAGTCGGGTAATGCAGCCGCAATTGGATATGCCTTGGAATCTGGCATTCCGTATGGCATTGGATTTATGAAAAATAGCTATGTGGGCAGAACCTTTATCAAGCCGAAACAAACCGAGAGAGTTTCCAGTGTCAACGTAAAATTAAACGTCATTCGCTCTGTCGTAGCCGGAAAGAGAATTATTATGATTGATGATTCGATTGTCCGTGGAACGACGAGTGATAGAATTGTGAGTATGTTAAAGGATGCGGGGGCAAAAGAGGTACATGTGAGAATTAGCTCACCTCCATTTTTACATCCTTGTTATTTTGGAACGGATATTCCAGACGAGGAGCAGTTAATTGCGCATAATCGCACGGTGGAGGAAATTCGAGATATCATTGGAGCTGATTCTCTCGGATATTTGCGAGTGGAGGATTTGAAGAAATTAGTACCGGGACTTTCCTATTGTGATGGCTGTTTTACAGGGGAGTATCCTCTGGCTCCGCCAGAGAAAAATATTCGTGGAGAGATGGAATAAAAGGAGGAAATACCAATGAGAGATAGATACCAAAGTCCGTTAGCAGAGCGCTATGCGAGTAAAGAGATGCAGTATATTTTTTCACCAGATAAGAAGTTTAAGACATGGAGAAAATTATGGATTGCGCTCGCCGAGACAGAAAAAGAACTTGGACTTCATATTACAGATGAGCAGATTGAGGAGCTAAAAGCTCATGCGGAGGATATTAACTACGAGGTGGCGATTCAAAGAGAAAAAGAAGTGCGCCATGATGTTATGTCCCATGTCTATGCCTACGGTCAGCAATGTCCGAAGGCAAAGGGAATTATTCACTTGGGAGCGACTTCTTGCTATGTCGGAGATAATACCGATATTATTATAATGACGGAAGCCCTTCGCCTTATTCGTAAGAAATTATTAAATGTAATTTCCGAGTTATCTAAGTTTGCGAGAGAGCATAAAGATTTGCCTACTCTGGCGTTTACGCATTTCCAGCCAGCACAGCCTACTACAGTGGGAAAAAGAGCGACTCTTTGGATGATGGAATTAGTTCTCGACCTAGAGGATATCGACCATGTGATTAGCGAGATGAAGTTGCTTGGCTCTAAGGGAACGACAGGGACACAGGCAAGCTTTTTAGAGCTTTTTGAGGGAAATCATGAGGTGATTCGCCAGATTGACCAAAAAATTGCGCAGAAGATGGGATTTGAGTCTTGTTTCCCAGTATCTGGACAGACATATTCCAGAAAGATTGACAGCCGTGTGCTCAATGTATTAAGTGGGATTGCACAGTCCGCTCATAAGTTCTCTAACGATATTCGTCTCTTACAGCATTTGAAGGAGATTGAAGAGCCATTTGAGAAGAATCAAATTGGTTCCTCCGCCATGGCATATAAGAGAAATCCAATGAGAAGTGAGCGTATCGCATCTTTGGCAAATTATGTGATTGCTGATTCCATTAACCCAGCGATTACTGCTGCTACACAGTGGTTTGAGAGAACATTGGATGACTCAGCGAATAAGCGTATCTCTGTCCCAGAGGCGTTTTTGGCAGTGGACGGTATTTTGGATTTATATATGAATATAGTTGATGGACTCGTCGTATATCCAAAGGTAATCGAGTCTCGTCTTATGAAGGAACTTCCATTTATGGCTACAGAGAATATTATGATGGATGCTGTAAAAGCTGGTGGAGATAGACAGGAACTTCACGAGAGAATCCGTGTTCACTCTATGGCGGCAGGAAAGGTTGTAAAGGAAGAGGGAAAAGAAAACGACTTATTGGAGAGAATTGCAAATGACCCTGCCTTTAATATGACGATGGAGCAGTTGACAGCTATCATGGATCCAAAGAATTTTGTCGGTCGTGCTCCAGAACAGACCGAGGAGTTTTTGGACGAGGTTATCGCTCCAATTTTGGAGGCGAATAAAGACGTCCTTGGAATGAAAGCCGAGATTAACGTTTAAAAAAGAGACAAAAGACAAAGAGGTTGTCGCTTCGGTGACAACCTTTTTGGGTTGGCAAACTAGGAGGAGGTAAAAAATGAGAGTAAGCGCAGTGGTAACAGCACCAAGGGGATTGCATGCGAGACCAGTCGCAGATTTTTGTGGAATGGCAAGGACGATGCAAGAAGAAATATGGATTTCCGTGGAGGGAAAGGAAGAGGTATTGGCGACGGATATTTTTGGATTGATGAATTTAAATATTCGCCAAAATGATACTGTTTTTATTCGGACAGAGGGAGAAAACGATGGAGAAGTGGCTTTAAAAGTAAAAGATTTTTTAGAAAATGTAAAATAGGGTTCACTTTCGTTCGCTAATATGCTATACTCTAAAATGGATTGTCTAGAGCAACTAATTTATAAACTTGAGCAGGTATGGAGTATTTATGCCTGTGAGATTAGGAGGAATAATTTATATGGTAAAAGCAATTGTTGGAGCCAATTGGGGCGATGAGGGAAAAGGAAAGATAACAGATATGTTAGCAAAAGAATCGGATATTATTATTCGTTTCCAAGGCGGAGCAAATGCAGGACATACTATTGTAAATAACTACGGAAAGTTTGCATTACACACACTTCCTTCTGGAGTGTTTTATGACCACACAACGAGCATTATTGGAAACGGTGTTGCCCTCAATATTCCAGTACTCTTAAAGGAGTTAAACGAGGTAGTGGCAAAAGGAGTACCTATGCCAAAATTATTAGTATCTGACCGTGCGCAGATGGTAATGCCATATCATATTTTGTTTGACCAGTACGAGGAGGAGAGGTTGGCAGGTAAATCCTTCGGCTCTACAAAGTCGGGAATTGCGCCTTTTTATTCTGACAAATATGCAAAAGTGGGATTTCAGGTAAGCGAGTTATATGATGAGGATTACCTTATGGAGAAGCTTGAGCGTGTATGTGAGACGAAGAATATTTTATTAGAGCATTTATATCATAAACCACTCTTAGACCCAAAAGAGCTTTTTGAGACGATGTTAGAGTGGAGAGAGATGATTCATCCATATGTATGTGATGTTTCTGCGTACTTAGATAAGGCGTTAAAAGAGGGAAAGGAAGTTTTATTAGAAGGTCAGTTAGGTTCTCTAAAAGACCCAGACCATGGAATTTATCCTATGGTAACATCTTCCTCTACATTGGCTGCCTACGGTGCAATCGGAGCTGGAATTCCTCCTTATGAGATTAAGAAGATTATTACAGTTGTGAAGGCGTACTCAAGTGCAGTTGGAGCAGGTGCCTTTGTGAGTGAGCTTTTTGGAGAAGAGGCCGAGGAGCTTAGAAGACGCGGCGGAGACGGCGGAGAGTACGGTGCAACAACAGGAAGACCAAGACGTGTCGGTTGGTTTGACGCAGTTGCAAGTCGCTATGGATGCCGTATTCAGGGAACAACGGATGTCGCATTCACAGTCCTTGATGTACTTGGATATTTGGATGAGATTCCAGTCTGTGTCGGATATGAGATTGACGGCGAGGTGACAACAGATTTCCCAATCACGACAAAGCTTGAGAAGGCGAAACCTGTATTGGAAGTACTGCCAGGCTGGAAGGAAGATATTAGAGGAATTAAGAACTACGAAGATTTACCAGAAAACTGTAGAAAATATATCGAGTTCGTGGAGGAGAAACTTGGATATCCTATCACATTAATCTCTAACGGACCATCAAGAGATGATATTATCTATAGGAATAAATAATACCAGATAAAGAAACAAAAAGAGAATGTCGCAAGGGTACTTGGATGTTCTCTTTTTTTATTTTCACAGTAAAAACACTTTTTTGTAAGAAAAAGATAATAAAAAGTTCATAGAAATAACATTGGATTTCACAGGAAAATATGGTATAATTGATATATCAAGAAGGGGTGAAAGTGAAAAATTAGTAAAAACAGACAATAGATGATAAATGACCAGCAAGAAGGAGCAATGTCTAGGAGGGATGATTATGAAGTATAAGGCATTTACTCAGGAGAAGATGGTTGTCACATTGAATGATTATATTAATATGATTATTCAGTTTACAAAGATGGGGAAAGGAAAAACAGAAAGTCGCATATTTAGAAAGAGATTTTTTGTGACCCAGAATTCTCAGATTGATACGAGGAATTTATATGATAGAAATTCAGACACATATTCCATTTATTTGGATGAGATAGGAACAGAGAAACTATTTGTAGAGAAGATTAGTAATCGAGAAGGTATATATTATAAGACGAGAGAGCCGATTACGAGACAGCAGTATGAGAAGATTTCGATGGGACAGTTTGAATGGATGAAAAAAAGTTCTGTAAAATTATTGAATGAATTATATTGGGAACTGAAGATGAATCAGTTGGAGCTTAGCATCGTGTATGAGTTTACGAGAGAGATATTGGACCTTGGAAGTTCGCAGATTTTATTTGACAAGGATATCAGGCATTTGGGATACGATTTACTGAGGGAAGAAAGCGACGAGGAGCTTAGAAGGTTTGCGCAGGAAAAACAATCCGATATTGTTGTCACTTACCGAAAGAATGTCGGTATGCCAAAATTTTTCTATGATGCGATAGCGAATATGCAAGGACAGGGACAATCACAGCCAGTATTACAGGTGGGATAAGAGACAGAAAGCCCCTAAGGTGGATATAGAATCTACCTTAGGGGCTTTTTTTGCTGTGGAAAGATATGTCATGATACTAGGGGCAAAAGGCTGGAAACCCGATACGAGTTTACTTGTAAGAGGGGGGTTGAGCCTGGCATCATGTTATAATTTTCTATATTATAAAAGTTTTTTGTAGGATATATCGTTATGGTATGGTTAATGAGAAGAAAAATCATTTAAAAACGAGGAAAAGAAGGAAAATAAGAGAGAGAAAAAAGCCAAATTTGCTGTTAAATTTACATAAATTTAACAAAAATATTACTTTTCCTTTAAAAATATTGACAAATAAACAGAGTTTGCGATACAATAACAGGGAAATAAAGGATAAATTGCTGAAAAATGACGAACCAACTTAGGAAATTTACAATTTTTAGCACAGGCTATTTGCATGTGCTATTTTCATGTACTCAATTTGGAAGACTTAGGGAGGATTCTTTCAAGATTTGGGCAACTTCCATACTGTATGGCGATAGAGGAATAAAACTGTGGATTATGCCGTACAAGTTTTTGGAGAAATCGGAGGAATTTGGAAATGACAATAGTTGAAACATTTAGCCTTTTGGGAGGAGTCGGATTATTCTTATTTGGAATGCAGATGATGTCTTCTGGTTTAAAAGGCGCCTGCGGTGACAATTTGCAGGGCATTTTGGAGAGAGCGACGCAGAATAAGCTCTTGGCTGTCGGAGTCGGTATCCTTGTTACGATGCTGATTCAGAGTTCATCCGCAACAGATGTCATGGTCATTGGATTTGTAAATTCAGGTCTTATGACTTTATATCAGGCAATCGGAGTTATTATGGGAGCCAATATTGGTACTACTATTACAGCTCAGATGACAGCGTTTAATTTATCAAGCTACACACCGTTTATCCTTTTCATTGGAGCTATGTTGTATTTATTTGTAAGAAAAGAGATACTAAAGTACATAGGGTCTGTTCTTATGGGATTTGGTATGTTATTCCAAGGAATTGGAATGATGAAAGCTGCCATCGCACCGTTGGCTCAGTCACAGGCTTTTATAAGCTTTATCTCCGCTTTATCAAATCCGTTAATAACGGTATTATTTGGCGTTGCCTTTACAGCGCTATTACAAAGTTCGTCCTCAGCAACCGTTATTTTTCAGGCATTTGCCGTACAGGGAATTATTGACTATAAGATTTGTGTTTACTTAGTTATTGGAGCCGCCATCGGTTCTGTCACACCGAACCTTTTAGCATCCCTGACAACAAACCGGAATGGAAAACGCTCTGCTATTTTGAATTTATTATTTAATATATTCAGAGCTATTATCTTGTTGACTTTGATTACGATATTCCCAGGAATCCTGGATTTTATTCAGAGTTTATCTCCAGGAGATGTGGGACGCCAGATAGCGAATACCCATACGATTTTTGCTATTTTTGCGGTAATTGTAATGCTTCCTTTCTCGGATTCTATCGTTCGGCTTTCGATGAAGATTTTGCCAGAGCTTCCACAGGAGAAGAGAAAACAAGAAGAGAGAAAACTAATATATATGGTGAATACAACCAATATACCGACCTCACTTGCAGTTACACAGGCAAAGCAAGAGATAGGGCGTATGGCCTCTATTGCGCATGAGAATTTGGAGGCGGCTTTGCAAAGTTTCTTTGAGAAAGATGAGAAGAAGGCAGAGTTAGTGCTAGAGAGAGAGCAGACTGTGGATTACCTAAATGATGCGATTCTCGATAAATTAGTTGAGTTAAATACATCGATGATGTCTCAAAAAGATATGAATAAGATTTATCATCTGATTTTGACAGTAACAGACCTTGAGCGCATCTCAGACCATGCACAAAATATTATCGAGTACTCACGGGAACTGACAAGTAAGAATGTGGAACTCTCAAGCGAGGCGCAAAAAGATTTGCGGCTTATGGGAGAGCAATGTGTACAATCCGTGGAGGAGTCGATTAGCATTTTTGTCACAGAAGAGTTTGAGCGTCTATCAGAGGCGCAAAGATTAGAGCAGATTGTAGATGATACAGAAGAGAGAGTGACTGCCGCACATATCCAGCGAGTGATGGACGGAATATGCAGTCCGCAGGCAGATGTTATTTTTAAAGATATGACATCTGATTTGGAGCGGTGTTCTGACCATGCGATTAATATCGCTTTTTCTCTGACAGAATTGAATGAGGCAGATATAGCAGAAGTAGAAAATACAGTACAGTAAGAATAAGGCATTGGAATAGAAAGATTCCAATGCCTTTTATAAATTTTGTGAGAAGGATTGTATAATTTTTAAGTAAGATAAATACAGTTTATGCGGTAGACTTTATTTGAGGAAAGGATGGTATATTTTTTGAGAGAAGGAAAATACTAAGAGGGAAAAAGATTCTCAAGACAGTGGGAAAGTAGAGAGAGTATAAGATATGGAAAAAGAGTCTTGAGGATAAAAATAGAATGGAAATGAGGAGATTTTATGTCCAATATGGTTGTATATTTAAAGGGCGAGCAGAGTGTTGCAGTCAGGGATGAGAAGGTAAAATTAAAGGATATGGCGACGATTTACTGTAGAGATCCAGAGATAAAACATAATCTGGAGAAACTTGAAGTGATGCAGTTTCCAAAGATGGGGGATAATAAAGAGGTAATATCCGTTCTTCGTATCATCGAAATGATAAAAAAGGAGTATGCAGAGATTGAGATTCAAAATATAGGAGAGACGGATATTATTGTTTTTTATCACTGCCCAAAGAAGCCAAAAAAATATTGGCAGTATGCGAAAATCGTAGGTGTCTGTGTCATTGTATTTTTTGGGGCGGCTATTACGATTATGGCTTATAATAATGACGTGGATTTGGATAAGCTTTTTTCTAATATTTATCTTTTCTTTACAGGAGTACAGACAGATAAGCCAACGGTTATTCATCTTTTTTACTCGATAGGTTTGACAGTCGGAGTGCTTGTATTTTTTAATCATATTATGAGAAAGCGGTTAACAGATGACCCGACTCCATTTGAGGTGCAGATGAGACTCTATGAGAGAGATGTCAATGATACGTTTATTTTGAGTGCTGGAAGAAAGGGAGAAGAAGAAGATGTGGATGAGTAATATTTTCCTGGCGATTATCGCATTTTGTGCAGGCTCTTTGGTGGCGGGAAGCTTCTTAGCCTTCATAAGTTTGATTGGAGTTGTTCCCAGATTATCTGGAGTTACAAAGACAATGCAATATGTTGTTTTGTATGAAGATTTTTTTATCTGGGGAGCAGTGATTGGAAATCTTATTTCACTTTATCATATTTCTCTTCCTGTGGGAAGGTTGGGAGGCGCAATATACGGCTTATTTGGCGGGATTTTTGTAGGATGCCTAGTTGCCGCGCTCTCCGAGACAGTGAGTACGGTTCCGATTATATCGAGAAGGTTTAAGATGAGAAAGGGGCTTCCTTATCTCGTCTATAGTCTTGCCCTTGGAAAGGGAGTTGGAAGTTTTATTCAGTTTTTCTTGATGTCAAAATAGAGGTTTATAAAATTTTGTGAAGGATTTAAAAAAGAAAGTTTCATTTTAATAAGGGGAATTCTATTGACAAAGTCTTATAATTTACGGTATGATAAGTGGCAAATAGCGATGACGAAGAGAAGTAGCATAATTTATCGCTCACAGTGAGCGGGAGATAGTGGAAAACCCGCAGAATGAATTTATGTGAATAACACTTTACCAGCTGCAAACTGAAAGAGTTTTTATCTAGTAGGGGCGCCGTAAGCCATACGTTAGTTGGCAAGGTTTTTCAACCAGCAAGTGACTGCGCAGGCAGTAATTCAGGTGGTACCGCGGACAGACCGTTCGTCCTGAAATAACACAAGCAAAAAAGGAGAAACTTATTATGAGAACAGAGAATGTATACCGTAACAGATTATTAAATGAGATTAGTGAGCAAGATATTGGAGCTGTATTAAAGGTCGCAGGTTGGGTGGAAAATATCCGTGACCACGGTGGAGTATCCTTTATCGATTTGAGAGATATGTATGGCGTATTGCAGGTTGTCATGCGAGATACAAGCTTGCTGGATGGTATTTCAAAAGAGGACTGTGTGTCGATTGAAGGTATCATACAAAAACGTGATGAGGAAACTTATAATCCAAAGATTCCGACTGGAACGATTGAATTAGAGGCACGGTCCGTTGATATTTTAGGTAAAGTAAGAAAGCAGCTTCCATTTGAGATTATGACATCTAAGGAAGTGAGAGAAGATGTCAGACTTAAATACCGCTACTTGGATTTACGTAATAAAAAAGTAAAAGATAATATGATTTTCCGCTCTCAGGTCATTGGCTATCTTAGACAGAAGATGACAGAGATGGGATTTTTAGAAATACAGACGCCGATTTTATGTGCGTCATCTCCAGAAGGAGCAAGAGATTATATCGTTCCTTCTAGGAAGTTTAAGGGAAAGTTCTATGCACTTCCACAGGCACCACAGCAGTATAAGCAGCTTCTCATGGTGTCGGGAATTGACAAGTATTTTCAGATAGCGCCATGTTTTCGAGATGAGGACGCTCGTGCAGACCGCTCTCCTGGTGAGTTTTATCAGTTAGATTTTGAGATGAGCTTTGCCACACAAGAAGATGTATTTCGCGTGGGAGAGGAGGTTTTGACTTCCACATTTGAGAAGTTTGCTCCGAAGGGAAGCAAGGTGACGGCGGCGCCTTATCCTGTTATCAGTTATAAGCAGGCGATGTTAGAGTTTGGAACTGATAAGCCAGACCTTAGAAATCCACTCCGTATTATTGATGTGACGGAGTTTTTCCAAAGATGTACCTTTGAGCCGTTTCATAAGAAGACAGTTCGAGCAATCAATGTACATCAGCAGATGTCCAAAAACTTCCATAAGAAGTTAGAAGAGTTCGCAAAGTCCATTGGTATGGGCGGACTTGGATATTTCCAGATTCAAGATGATATGTCCTATAAAGGACCGATTGATAAGTTTATCCCGGAGGAGATGAAGAAAGAACTCGCAGAGCTTGCAGATCTAAAGCCAGGAGATACTATTTTCTTTATTTCTGATAGAGAGAAGAGAGCCTCATTATTTGCAGGTCAGCTTCGCACGGAGATAGCGACTCGACTTGATTTGATAGAGAAGGATGCTTATCGATTCTGTTTTATTAATGATTTTCCGATGTACGAGTATGACGAGAAGGAGAGAGCGATTGTCTTTACACATAATCCATTCTCGATGCCTCAGGGCGGATTGGAGGCGTTGAATACGAAAAAGCCGGAAGAGATTTTGGCATATCAGTATGATATTGTATGTAATGGTGTGGAATTATCTTCAGGGGCAGTTCGTAATCACGACTTAGATATTATGGTGAAGGCGTTTGAGATTGCTGGATATACAGAGGAAGATTTGCAAAAGAAATTTGGAGCATTGTATAATGCCTTCCAGTTTGGCGCACCTCCACATGCTGGCATGGCACCAGGAGTGGATAGAATGATTATGTTGCTTAGAAATGAAGAAAATATTCGAGAGATTATTCCATTCCCTATGAATGGAAATGCACAGGATTTGATGTGCGGAGCGCCTAGTGAGGTTACGGAGCTTCAGCTTCGAGAGACGCATATCAAGATTCGATAGAGCTGGAAAGTTCAAAATTATTTCATATAAGATATTATAATCAAAACCCCGATAGTTTGCTGTCGGGGTATTTTTTTGCATTTTTTGCTTATACTATGAAAAGGAAGAAGTAAATTTAAGTTCAAAAGAAGAGAAAACGACGATAAAGAAGACGTTCTCTTTCCGATTAGTAAGCAAAAAAGGAAAAAGGAGTGAAACTTATGAAGAGGGAACCATCAAAGGAAGCGTACAATGAGTATGTAGAGGAAGTGACCCCAAAGGCGAATTGTTTTGTGAATGCTCTAAAAGCATTCTTGGTTGGAGGGATTATTTGCACAGTAGGAGAGGTGATAAAGCAATTTAGTATGTCGCAGTTTGGTATGACAGAGGAATCTGCGGCGGCGGTTGTGACGATTGTATTGGTATTAAGCAGTGTATTATTGACAGGCTGGAATATATATGGGAGCATTGTAAATTTTGGAGGAGCGGGAGGACTTGTCCCTATCACGGGATTTGCCAATTCGGTATGTTCGCCGGCGATTGAATACCAAAAAGAGGGACAGGTTTTCGGTATTGGAGTGAAAATTTTTACGATTGCAGGACCCGTTATCTTATATGGTATTTTTTCCTCTTTTGTGCTGGGAGTGATTTATTATATTTTATTTAGAATGGGGGTGGTATAGATGCAGACGACAGCGATGAGAGGGAGACAGAGTGTGGAGCTATTAAATCCAGTTTATATCAAATCGGCGGCATCTGTGGTTGGTCAAAAGGAGGGAGAGGGACCGCTAAAAAATACGTTTGATATGATTGTGGAGGACCCCTATTTTGATACACAAAGCTGGGAGGAGAGCGAGAGCAAGTTTATGAAGACGGCGGCGGAGATAGCGATTCGGAAGGCGGATTTGCAAAAAGAGAATATCAGGTATGTTTTTGCCGGAGATTTGCTTGGACAGCTGATTGCCACTTCTTTTGGAATGGTGAATCTTGAGTTGCCGATTTTTGGTGTGTATGGGGCTTGCTCGAATATCGGAATGGCGATATCATTGGCTTCTATGATTACCTCGGCGGGGTTTGCAGATTATACTCTCGCGGTGAGCTCAAGTCATTTTGGAAGTGCGGAAAAGCAGTTTCGTTTTCCACTTGAATATGGGAATCAGCGACCTCTTTCTTCTACATGGACAGTGACGGGAAGTGGGGCGTTTGTTATCGGGAGAAAAAAGACAAAGATAAGAGTGAGAGGAATTACGACGGGAAAAATTGTGGATTATGGAATAAAGGATGCCCAAAATATGGGTGGTGCGATGGCTCCCGCAGCTGGTCATGTCATATATCAATGTCTGAAGGATTTTGATTTTCAGGTGAAGGATTTTGATAAGATTATTACTGGAGATTTGGGAGAAGTCGGACAGGAAATTTTATGTAAACTTTTGAGGGAAAATGGATATGCGATTCGAGACAGGCATATGGACTGTGGAATGGAAATTTTTGATAAAGAGACACAAAATACGAACTCAGGAGGCTCGGGCTGTGCCTGCAGTGCGGTTGTATTGGCGGGATTTATCGCAGATAAGATAAGAAAGGGGGAGTGGAGGAGGGTGCTCTTTGTGCCGACGGGAGCTCTCCTATCTACGGTGAGTTTTAATGAGGGAAAATCGGTGCCCGGAATTGCACATGGAATTATATTGGAAAGTGAGGCGTAGGGAGTATGATTTATATAAAAGCGTTTCTAGTTGGTGGAATTATCTGTATGTTGGCGCAGATTTTGATGGAGAAGACGAAATTACTTCCAGGAAGGATTATGGTGATTTTAGTTTTATCGGGAGTTATTCTTGGTGCGGTTGGAGTTTATGAGCCTATCTTAAAATGGGCAGGTTGTGGGGCGTCAGTTCCGTTATCTGGATTTGGATATAATCTCTGGAAGGGGATGAAAGAGGCGATTGGAGAGTACGGATGGATTGGATTATTTAAGGGAGGATTTCAGGCAGCAGCGGTTGGAACTTCGAGTGCATTAATTTTCTCCTACCTTGCATCCTTGATTTTCCAGCCTAAGATGAAGAAGTAGAAGATAAATTCATAGATGGGAAGAGAAGATTAAAAAGTTAAAAAGTGAAAATCCCATATTAAGATGAAATATAAAGCATCTTAATATGGGATTTTATTGTTTAATCTTCCTCGTCATCTTCCGCCGTGCTTTTCTCAGACTTTTGGTCGTCCGTCGATGAGTCTTTCTTTTTATCTTTGGAGAGTCCAGATAAAATCTTTTTCGTAATAGAGTGGTCTTTTGTACAGTATTGTGATTCTAGTTTGGATGGGAGAAGGATATCGGCATCGGATGTCTCTAACTGTTCGTCTTCCATTTCTACTAGATAGACTCTCGTATATAAATTATCTTTTGGACAACTCTTTTTTGCGAGTAAATTGGTTGAGTTGCATAGGGTGACTTTGACATGGACGTCACAGTAATCTTTGGGCTCGGTTCCCTTTGCAAAATATTCTTTTCGGATTTCATTCTTTATGCCACTTGAGCTGTCTGGGTTAATCTCGTGGTCACAGACACCGTTAATCGCGAGTTTCCCAGACTTTGAGCAGATATAGGCACTTGTGATATCATCGCAGTCATCAAAGTCTTTTGTTTTTAATTTTTTGACAGAGATGATTTTATCCATAATCGCCTTCCATATTTTTTTATGGTAGTCTTCGCTGTCGAATTTTTGGTTAATATCATAGCCCATCCAGATGGATGCGGTGTAGTATGGAGTATATCCAGTAAACCAGGAATCGACGTTATTGGAAGTTGTACCTGTTTTTCCAGCGACTGGCATATCGGAGGAGAGAGAAACAGCAGTTCCAGTTCCGTCTGTGACGACACCTTTCATGGCGTCAGTCAAAAGCCAGGCTGTGCTAGACTGCATTACCTTTTTTTTCTTTTGATTGCTCTCTAGGAGGATATTTCCATCGGCATCTAAGACTTTGGTAAATAGGGTCGGCTCAATATATTGTCCGTTATTTGCAATAGCGGCGTAGGCTCCTGTCAGCTCTAAATTTGTCACGCCCTCTGTGATTCCTCCAAGAGCGAGGGGCTGAATGATATCTGAGATGATTTCTCCAGTCTCCTCATCGGTCTCTTTTTCTACCAGAGTAGTGAAACCAAGAGAGAGCAAATAGTCATAGCCTGTCTGTGGTGTTGATTTCATAATAGCCTTGGCGGCAACTACATTGACAGAATCCTCGATAGCGTTTCGCACGGTCGTTAATCCGTGATACTGACCATCCCAGTTTTTTACTTTTTTTCCGCTATCGACGTACTTATAAGGAGCGTCGTCAAAAATACTTGCCAATGTAATGGTTTGATTATCAAGACCTGGAAGATAGGCCGCTAAAATCTTAAAGGTGGAGCCAGGCTGGCGCGTTGTCTCGATTGCACGGTTTAAGAAAATACTGGAATCTTCTCTGTCTCGGTCACTTCCTCCGATTAACGCTCTGACTTGTCCAGTTGACTGGTCTATTAAGGTAAAGGATGTCTGAGGTTGGAGCATAACAGAAAATCGTTCCACGGCAGAGATATCCCCATCTTTTTCTAGACTTTCCTTAAACTGGTCGCATGCCTTTCTCGCAGCTTTTTCATTTTTATAAATAATATCATAGTCCGGGTCATCATTGAGCTTTCTAAAATAGGACTGTACATCGTACTCCGAGTAATTTTCCTCCGTCTCGTCTTCTCTAGTGATAGTGAGACGATATGTGAGAGAGACATGACTGTCCTTTGGGTAATAATCAGGGTCATTTATAATATCTGTACAGAGAGATTGGATTTTGGTATCTTGCGTACTATAAATTTGTAATCCGCCTCCGTAGATAAGCTGATACGCCTCGTCAGTCGTATATTTTTTCTCCTCGCGGAGTTTTTTTACCAAATTTTTTATTAGGGCATCGACAAAATAAGAGTCCGTTCCCTTTGAGCTTTTTTTAGTATTGGTAAGCTTAATACGGTTATATACATCATCTGCCATGGCGGTTTTGTACTCGGATTCTGAGATTAAGTTTTGTTTTAGCATATTATTGAGGACAATCGTGCGTCTGGCTTTGTTCTTATCTGGATGGTCTATGGGGTCCAAATTAGAAGGATTTTGTGTGATGGAGGCCAAGACGGCAGATTCTGATAGGGTCAAATCAGAGGCGTCCTTATTAAAATATAGCTTTGCAGCGGCCTGTACTCCTAAAACACCTTGACCGAGGTTGATGGTATTTAAATAATTGGTCAATATCTCGTCTTTTGAGTACTGTTTTTCTATCTTTAGGGCGAGATACTGTTCTTGGATTTTTCGTTTTAGTTTCTGTGTTGCGCTGTTTTCTCCACCAGAGTCGAAGAGATTATTCTTTATGAGCTGCTGGGTGATAGTGCTGGCTCCCTCTTTTAGAGAGAAGCTTTTTATATTGGAAAATATAGCGCGCGCAATTCCCTTGATATCAATCCCACTATGTTGATAAAATCTTGAGTCTTCTATCGCAATAAATGCATTTTTCAGATGAGTTGGCATCTGGTCAGAGGAGATAATAACTCGGTTTGATTGGTAGTTGGATAGCTCCTTAATTACTTCCCCATCCATGTCGTAGACAATAGATTTCTGTTTGGAAGGAGTTAATGCATTTTTTGTAAGACTTGGCGCGTCCTGTAAAATATCGTGGATGAGAAAAGCGCCGGCGGCCAGAGCAATGATACAAAGCACAAGCATGAAAAAGAAAAGACGACGGCCAAAACGGACAAGAGACTTTGTCTTACTTTTTTCTCTGTAGGAATTCACTTGTTCCTGCTTTTTTTTCGTGGATTTTTTGTCGTAGTTCATAATCTTCCTCCTTCTTTATATAGTATACCAAAAAATGGACATTTAATAAAGGTAAAATATCAAAAGTATCATAAAGATAAAAAAAGTTAGTATTTGAGCGAGTTTAAAGATATCCTCAAGAAGTAATAGAATGAATTTACTACCGATTTACAACTATAGGAGAAAAAGAAGGTCGAAAATAAAAAGATTATGAAAAAAGAATACGAAGGAAAAAAATAGAATTCTTCTTTATATTTGTTATAATGAGAAAAAGAGAGGGGGAAACAAAGATGTGGAAGAAATTTCTCGGAAAGAAAAGAGTAGGAGATACGAAATTGGCTTTCTATTATATAACGAGAAGAGAAAGAAGAATTTATGGAATTTTTATTCTTTTTTTGAGAGAGAATGAAGGAGGAAATGAAGTAGACTGGGAGTGGATAGACGGTGTAACAAAATCACAAAGAGAGGCAGAGCAGATAGGAATGCAGTGCATGGAATATCTTGTCACTCCGGTAAGTATGGCGGAGAGCATGGATGAGATTATGGAAAAAAGAGGATTTTTTGGAAAGCAAAATTTTTGCGTTGCAAACGAGAGTTTTGTACGGTATAATCAAACAAAATAGATAGGTGAGAATATAGAAAGGAAGGGCTCTTATGACGAAAGCCATGAGTGGCTAAGAACAAAGGATTATGAGAGATAAGAGAGAATATATATTATACCGGGGAGGAAGCGGAGAGATTGTAGAGAAAAAATCCCGATTCATCGCCCATATTGAGAGAGTAGAGACGGTAGAAGAGGCGGAGAATTTTATCGAGCAAATAAAGAAAAAATACTGGGATGCCAGACATAATTGCTATGCATTTTCGGTTGGAGATACGATGCCAAAAAGCAGATGCAGTGACGACGGTGAGCCGAGCGGAACAGCGGGAAAGCCGATGCTTGAGATATTGACGACACAAAACTTACATAATATCGCGGTTGTCGTGACGAGGTATTTTGGAGGAATATTACTTGGAACGGGAGGTCTAGTGAGGGCTTATCAAGAGGCGACGAAGGAAGGATTAAAAAACTGCATTGTGCTTGAGCGGTTAAGAGGAAGAGCCTTGAAGATACAGATTGAGTACACAGAGCTTGGAAAGCTTCAGTACACTCTGGCGGAGGAGGAGATTCCAGTATTGGGAACAGATTATACGGATAAGGTGACGCTTTCTATTATTGTTCCGGAGGAAAAGGAAGCGAGGATAAGAGAAAAGCTGATTGAGATAACGAAAAATACAGCGCAGATTAAGGAAGAGAGAGAAGTGAACTTTGGATTAGATGGGGGAGAAGTTATCCTACTTTGAAAATAAGGAGAGATACGATGGAAAAGATGCGAAATAATAGAGTTGATAATATAAAAGCATTGCTTATTTTTTTAGTTGTATTTGCTCATAATATGGAGCCTTTGTATAAGGGCTCCATTCGGTTTTTGTATTTGTTTATTTATTTATTTCATATGCCACTTTTTATTTTATGTACGGGATATTTTGCCAAATTTAGCGTGGAGAGAGTAAAAGATAGGATAATTTATCCGTATGTGATTTTTCAAATGGCGTATTTATTATTTGAAGTATTTTATTATAAGGAGTCTGACTATCCACTCACAGTTTTTTCTCCCTACTGGATATTATGGTATTTATTTTCTTTTTTCTTTTGGATGCTATTGCTCCCCTTTATCGAGCCAATATGCCAAAGGAGAAAAAAAGCGTTAGGACTGGTTTTACTCTCCGTTTTCATTGGAGTAGTAATTGGGTTTGATGAGCAGATTGGTATGGATTTTAGTTTATCGAGAACGATAGTATTTTTGCCATATTTTTTAATCGGCTATATAATGCGGCGATATGAAGAGATTGATCTACTAAAGAGAGAGTACCATAAAAATGAGAAGCGTAGGATGCTAGTTTTGTTTGGAGGTATTTTATTAATTTATATTTTAATACATAGATTTTTAAGACCGAAGGCTGTGTACGGGGCTTATCCTTATCATTCCTGTGGAATAGATTGGTATATGCGATTGCTTTTATATGCGATGGGATTTTTGATTAGCATTTGCATTATCGTGTGGATGCCCAAAAAGAGAACGATATTTTCTTATCTTGGACAAAATAGTATGCAGATTTTCTTGCTTCACGGATTTCTTATAAAAATATTTCGCAAGATAGATGTCTATCAGTTTCTAAAAGGAGAAGTTATACAGTGGATTTTCCTAGTGGTGAGTACGGCAGTTTTGGTGTTAGTTTTGGGAAGCAATTGGATGAAAAAGATAATGACTCCATTTATGGAATATCCGAGAAAAAAAGGAGGAAAAACGGATGCAAAGGTTAAGAAAATTAGATGAAAAAATCGAAGAGATTTATGGAGATGCCGTTCGTTTTCGGAGAAAGCTACATGAATATCCAGAGCTTGGGATGGAAGAAGAGAAGACGACGGCGGCGATTGTGGAAGTTTTAGAACAATATGAGATTAAGTATAAAATGTTTTCTCCAAGTGGAGTTATCGCCTATCTGGGAAAGTTTCCGTATAAGAGGGCATTGAGGGCGGATATGGATGCCCTGAGAATTGTGGAGCAGACGGATTTAGAGTATAGCTCAAAGAGAGAGGGATTTATGCATGCCTGTGGACATGATATGCATACGACTGCATTACTATATTCTGCCATTTTATTAAAACAGATGGAGGAGGAATTAGAAGAGGGAGTATTATTTGTGTTTCAGCCGTCTGAGGAAAATTGCAAGGGCGCTAATTTTATGATGGAGACGGGAGAGTTGGATGATGTGGAGGAGATATTTGGAATCCATATTTTTACAGATATGGAGGCTGGAAAGATTTCTCTTGAGCCTGGCGAGCGGATGGCAAGGACAGATAAATTTAAAATTAAAGTCAAAGGAGTGGGAGGACATGCAGGTAAGCCTCACCAATCGGTCGATGCCATAGTGGCGATGGCAGCTCTTGTATTAAATTTGCAGTCTATCGTGAGCAGGGAGCTTGACCCGATTGAGACGGCGGTTGTCACAGTCGGAAGTTTACATGGCGGAACTGCCTACAATATTATAGCGGAGGAGGCGAAGATAGAGGGGACAGTTCGCAGTTTTTCTGATAAGACGGCAGAAAAAATCTTATCTGCAATTAGGAGAATTTCAGTTGACACGGCGAGCACTTACCGGGCAACTGCCGAAGTAGAGTTCGAGGTGGCGGCGCATCCAGCTCTTATCAACGACCAGGAATTAGTAGAAAAAATAAAAAAAACTGCAAGAGAGTATTTTCGTCAGGACGAGTGGGTTCATGTCAATAAGATGATGCTCGGCGAGGATTTCTCTAATTATCAGAAAAAAATGAGAGGTTGTTTTGCATTTGTCGGTGCGGGATGGGGAGAATACTATCCAAACCATCATCCAAAATTTGAGCCAAGAGAAGATGTATTAAGACAGTGTATAAAACTATATATCGCTGCGGCCTTGGCTTAATTCAAATGACCCTGGTATCATTTCAATCTTAATAAGTTGCATATATTATATCAAAAAAACATATTTTTAAATTTTTTAAAAAAATTAAAAAAAAGGCTTGACAAAAAAGGGGGAAATATGTATACTTATAAATGTCAAACGGATATGGGATCATAGCTCAGCTGGGAGAGCATCTGCCTTACAAGCAGAGGGTCATAGGTTCGAGCCCTATTGGTCCCATCCTTTTTGATTAAATATGGCGGAATAGCTCAGTTGGCTAGAGCATACGGTTCATACCCGTAGTGTCGAGAGTTCAAATCTCCCTTCCGCTATTTAAGGACTATTGCGGACGTGATAGTCCTTTTATAAGGCTAGTTCATCTAGTTTAATTTCATAATATGGCGGAATAGCTCAGTTGGCTAGAGCATACGGTTCATACCCGTAGTGTCG
>JAUUSJ010000217.1 GCA_030841965.1 Blautia sp. | reverse complement strand
GTTTGCGGGAAGCGGCAAAAATCAGCGTATGTCGAAAAACCGTGGGAACGAACGCGTTTTTAGAGAACATATCTCCTACCTCTCTTCGCGTCTGTCCACCAATATCTCCTACCTCTCTTCGCGTCTGTCCTCCACTTTCTTCCCATTCAGCCTACCTAGATTTAAAATAGTAAAATTTAGGTGTACTAAAAAGCTGACATCTTTTTTCCTGTCTAGATCCCCCATCTATAAAATTGATATCTAATAAAATAGAATCTCCATTTTCTAAAATAATTTCTCGTTTGGTAAAAGAATTTTGTTCCGGTAAGTCTGTCAACTCAATCTCAATGGAAGAATATGTATTATCTTCTATATACTCCAATCGTCGATTTGCAGATATCATTAAAGTGATTTCTAAATTAGAGCATAAATATTCTAGTCTTGGAATTAAATTTTCTATTTCCCTACAGATAGACAGGTCATCTAATAAAATAGCAGGTTTTTGTCCAACCGTTTGCTCTATTGTCTGGACCGCCTGTTTTATATTTGAGAGCAGGACATCGCTTTCTCTCCAATCAGTTTCTATAAAATAGAGGTTGGATGCGATTTTTTCCTCATAATACTTCAGTTCTGGTTGAAGAGAGTGAAGATTAGTTTCTTCTTGTTTTTGGTAGAGAGAAGATAGGGTGTATGCTTTTTCCTTTCCGCGGAGTTCGTAGGTAAGTCGAGAGAGGCTTTTTGCCATACATTCATATCTACTGTGATGGAAAAGAAAATAGCAGATAGGAGTTTTTTCCATCGCTATCTGGTCTGCCAATTGTAGACAGAAGGAGGATATATCAATACAGTCTGAGCTTATATAATAAAGTCCACTGTGAAGACCTGTCTCCAAAATACGGTCGATAGAGGAAAAACCTGTTAAAATAGGTTGATTTTTTTGAAAGGTCTTTAAGTAATCGGAAAATCCATTCATATATGTTTTTGTATTGTAAAAACTAGATATCGTATTCTGTTCTAGCATTATTTGATTTTGTGGTGTCGTCTCATAACTTGCTTCTTCCAAGCTTGTCTTCTCCAATGGAGTTTTATGCCTTGGTTCTTCCAAGATTGCCTTCTCCAATGGGATTTTATGCTCCATCTCTTCAGAATTTATATCCTCTAAAGTTGGAGCTTGATGTTCCATCTCTTTAGAGCTTATATTTTCTAAATTTGGTATTTCATGCTTAAAATCTCCTGAAGATTCTATATTTGGTTCACTATCCCAGATCTCTTTTAATAAATTATCTACCTCATCAATATCCTCAGTCATGTCTTCGGCTGGCATCTCTGATGGAGTTGGAATGCCTTGAAGTGCTTGCATCACCAAAGAGGCGAGACTGGTACTGTCAATTGGAGAATTGTCAGAATCAGAGTTCGCTAATTCCATATATTTTGCCATTACTAATTGATTTAGAGCTTCCTCGTCGATATTTGTCTGATTCATGGCATCTTCTCCTAAAACATCTTGGAATGCTTCGCTAAGTTCAGGATTGATAGAAGCAACCTGCTTTGATATAGATTCAGGTAGGGATGTAGTTTCTGACAAAGATATAGTCTCAGAAGTGGGCTCAGAGATAGATTGGGAATCTGTATTTTCTAAAGTTTCTGACTGTTTTGATAGTTGTGGCTCTTCTTCTGAAAAATGAGTAGAGTCCGAAAATGGAATGGGACCTTCGTGGGTATAAGTCTGCTCATAATCTAAGATTGTCGTATCCATTGTAATAGGAGAATCTAATTCTTGTAATTTACTTCCAACCATATGGTCTAAATTTAAATTCTCATTATTTAGTATAGCTTCCTCGGTAGGATTCATGCGGTAAGAAAATTTTTCAGTATGTATTTCAGGTTCCTGGGGTGCATCCTCATGTTCAAAAAGTCTGGGTGCCAAATATTGGATTCGATGATAGATATCAGCTTCTAAATCTTCATGATATTCATCAATTCCTTGTTGTTCCATCATTGACATAGTCAATTCTACAACCTCTGCTTTTGTCATAGTATCTCTCAAATCGGCGGCGTCTCTTTGTTGTTCACGGACAATTTCCAAAATCATCTGTAAGATTTGGTCCATATAGTCACTCCCTTACGTTTTCTTTTTATTTTAACATTAATACAATTGCAATGCAATTTATACCAGTAGGAAATTTCTTTTTCACAGGAAAAACATTGACTAAAATTGTCGATTTCGCTATACTAAGAAGCATATTCAGCTGTATTGACAGCTTATAGGAAGATGGAGGAGGACAAGGTGTTGAAAGAAAAGAATATGGACGAGCTGATAGAAGATTTTTCTTTGAATTCTCAAGAATATATTACTTTAATGATGATGTATCGCTCAGCGATTCGAGAGGTTAAGACAAAATTGGAAGTTCTAGATGATGAATTTTCAATCAAACATAAGCGAAATCCGATTGAATCGATTGAAAGTAGGGTAAAATCACCACAGAGTATTTATCAGAAGTTAGCGAGACTTGGCTATGAGCCGAGCCCAGAAAATATAAGACAAAAGCTAAATGATGTCGCTGGAATTCGGGTGGTATGCTCCTTTATAGAGGATATTTATCATGTGGCAGACTTACTTGCAAGTCAGGATGATATTAAGCTTATAAGGGTAAAAGACTATATCGAACATCCGAAGCCAAATGGATATCGCAGTTATCATATGATTGTCGAGATACCTGTATTTTTCTCAGAGGGCAAGACATTCATGCGTGTGGAAGTTCAGATTCGGACAATGGGCATGGATTTTTGGGCGAGCTTGGAGCATCAAATTCGCTATAAAAAAGGGCTAGAAGGGACCAAATTATATGATGAGATTAGTGTAAGATTACAGGAGTCAGCAAAAATGATTACGGATGCAGATATAGAGATGCAAGAAATTAATCAGATGCTGATAAAGTTCCAAAAGGAACAAGAAAAGAGTGGAGAAGATGAGTGGAAATAGCAGAAGAGAGCGAATTTTAAAAATACTGGAGAACTCAGATACACCTGTGACAGGAAATGCTTTGGCGAGACAGTTGGGAGTTAGTCGACAGATTATTGTACAAGATATTGCTCTCTTAAGGGCGAAGGAGAATCATAATTTGTTGGCGACAGCCAGAGGATATCTCTTACAGGAGAGAAAAAAGAAAGCGCAAAGAACCTTTACAGTTTGTCATGATGAGGATAAGGTAGAAGAAGAACTTAATATTTTTGTGGACTGTGGAGGAAGAGTATTAAATGTTATTGTAGAACATGGAGTATATGGCTTTATTACTGCAGACTTAGTTGTGGCAAATCGAATGGATGTCAGGGAATTTGTGAAGCGACTTAAGGAAAAAGAGACGACATTATTATCCCAGCTAACAGGGGGCGTGCATACACATACGGTGGAAGCTGACAGTGAAGAAATCTTAGACCGTATTGAGGAGCAATTAAGATTATACCATTATCTAGTCACAGAGCAAAGGTAGATAGAGCAACGGCGGATAAAAGACCAGCTCCCCATCATCTAAAGGAAATGGGTTCTTGTCTTGGCCAAACGAAAGGAGAACTTTATGAAAAAAATACAAGCAGTTTTAAGTCATATTTTTATAGACGGTTTATCGGGAATGGCATTAGGTCTCTTTGCCACCTTAATTATAGGAACAATTGTACAGCAGGTAGGAAACTTCATTCCCGGAACAATTGGAACTATTATTGTCACTGGTTCATCCATTGCAAAAGGATTAACAGGAGCTGGAATTGGAGTTGGAGTTGCCTATAAATATAAAGAATCTCCATTAGTAACTTTATCTGCTGCCAGCGCAGGTATGATAGGAGCATTTGCAAGCACAATCTTAAGTGGAAATCTAGTACAAGACGGCGCTTTAGTTTTATCAGGACCAGGTGAGCCGCTCGGAGCATTCTTGGCCGCATTTACAGGGATAACAATCGGACATTTCATATCAGGAAGAACCAAATTAGACATCATCTTAACCCCGCTTATCAGTATTTCAAGCGGCGGTGCGGTAGGAATTTTAGCAGGACCTTCTATCTCAAAATTAATGTATCGACTCGGAGAACTAATCGAGAGAGGAACACAACAACAACCCCTCTTGATGGGCGTCATTGTATCTGTACTGATGGGAATGATTTTAACCCTGCCAATTAGTTCCGCAGCACTCGGGATTATCTTAAATTTATCTGGCCTGCCAGCCGGAGCAGCAGCCGTTGGATGTAGCGCACAGATGGTCGGTTTCGCCGTGGCAAGCTTTGATGACAATGGAGTCGGAGGATTACTGGCACAAGGACTTGGAACCTCGATGCTTCAAGTACCCAATATCATGAGAAAGCCAATTATCTGGATACCACCTATTTTGACAAGTGCAATTCTAGGTCCAGTATCAACAGTAATCCTAAAAATGACCAATAATGCCACAGGCTCTGGAATGGGAACCGCCGGTCTTGTCGGACAAATCATGGGATATCAGACGATGGTAGCAGAAGGTCAAACATCAGTTATCGTCTTAGCTGAGATTATCGTGATGCATTTCATCGCTCCAGCAGTTCTCACCTATCTATTTGCCGCAGCTATGAAAAAGATAGGTCTCATTAAGCCAGGAGACATGAAACTAGACGTAGAATAATCATCGATAAAAGAGATATCGGAAAATAAAATTCAAACTGTATATAGATAGTCTAAAAAACTTATTCTATATTCGGATGGAATCTTATATTTTTCGGTATCTCTTTTTTTTACCAGTACACAGCAAAGAGAGTAAGCCAAAAAAACGCTAGAAAGTGAAACAATTCCACAGTATTTCGCCAGTATACAGCAAAAAGGGTAAGTCAATATAAAAAAAACGCTAGAAAGCGAAACAATTCCACAGTATTTCGCCAGTACACAGTAAAGAGAGTAAGTCAATATTAAAAAAAATGCTAGAAAGCAAAACAATTTTACAGTGTTTTGCCAGTACACAGCGAAGAGAGGCAGTGGATATGTCCTCTAAAAACGATAGAGAGTGGAGCGGTTTTTCGATATACTTAGCTTTGCCGCTGGAGC
>JAUUSJ010000216.1 GCA_030841965.1 Blautia sp. | reverse complement strand
CGGCATATATCAGCGTATGTCGAAAAACCGTGGGAACGAACGTGTTTTTCGAGGATATATCGACGGACTCGCTTTGCGTCTCCCCTCCACTCCTCCAAAAATCATCTATCTCTAAATCTTTTCTTTATTTCTTTACCGTGACAGTTTTTGCACTACTCCAAGCGGAATAATATTTCACATTGCTTACCGTCTTATAGCAACGGATTCTCACATAGTATTTCTTTCCATTTGTAAGCCCAGTAATGACCTTGCTCGTTGTCTTATAACTTGTGATAGTACTTGTCTTCGCATTGGAAAAGTTAGACTTTGTCGCATACTGGATTTGGTATCCTGTTATTGCGGAATTTTTGGTCCATTTTGCTGTAAACTTTCCCTTTGCTGTGCTTGTCACGGAGCTTAGACTTGTTGTTTTTGGAAGCGTGACAATGCTCTTTGCTGTACTCCATGGAGAATAATAGTTTTGAGCGCTCACTGTCTTATAGCAACGAACTCTGATATAGTACTTTGTACCAGAAGAAAGGTTCGTGACTGTCTTGCTTAAGGTCTTATTATTTGACACGGTTACTGTTTTTGCACCAGAAAAGTTGGATTTTGTCGCGTACTGTATCTGATATCCAGTTGCATTTTCATTTTGTGACCATTTTGCAGTAAACTTGCCTGCGGCTGTGCTTGTTATAGAATTAAGCTTTATCGCATTTGGTGAAATAACGACGGTCTTTGCTGCGCTCCATTCGGAGTAATAATTTTCATTGTTCACTGTTTTATAACAGCGGATTCTCACGTAATATTTCTTGCCTTCTGTTCTTTTTCCAATCGTTTTACTCGTTGTATTAGAGTTTGTCACGAGATAGGTTCTCTCATTAGAAAAATCAGACTTTGTCGCATAGGAAATTTCATAGCCAGTCGCATCCAAGTTCTTCGTCCATTTTACTGTCATATTGGCAACTCCACTCGTTATAGAGCTTAGAGTTGTGCTCTTTGGATGAACTGTAATTGTAACGGTTTTTGTCGCAGCTTTGTAACTGGATGTCTCTGCTGCGGTAATTGTGATTTTCGCTATTCCGACTCCTTTTATCGTTATCTTTCCACTGCTACTAACTGTTGCTACAGATGTATTGCTGGATTTATAGGTCAATTTTCCTTTTGCCTTCGCTCCTAGAGAAAAGGACGAATCACCATATGTTTTTGTGTAAGAAGATTCTACTTCCGTAATCGTTTGCGTTTTCTTCTCGAGTGGAGCAATTGTCACTTCTTCCAATCTTGTCTCCTGTTTCGCATCTGCATCGAGGAAGAGCTTATCACATTCTTTACAAATATAGTATTCTTTATTTCCTGCTTCTTTGTACGTCGCTGC
The DNA here is from genome assembly GCA_030841965.1 of Blautia sp. Lineage (GTDB taxonomy): Bacteria > Bacillota > Clostridia > Lachnospirales > Lachnospiraceae > JAUUSJ01. The sequence goes on along the minus strand of JAUUSJ010000216.1, from coordinate 3,720 downwards.
TTTTTCTGCGACTTTTGTCAGTTCATGTTTCAATACCGGTATTGTCATTTCCGAGATAGTTGTCTCATTTTTGCCTTCCGCATCGCTGAATACTTTGCCGCATTCTTTACATGTATAGTATTCTTTATTTCCCACTTCTGTATAGGTTGGAGATTTCGCCTCTGTCTTGGTTAAATTATGACCTATAGCTTCGATATCTTCTGTTTTTGTTGTTTTACATCCAGTACAAGTATATGTTTTCGTTCCATTTGTTGTACAGGTCGGCTTCTTTGTTATTACGCCCTCATCATAAGTATGGTTGTCTGGGTCGAGTTCTATTGACTCATCTTTTGTTTTACCACAGTTATTACAAGTCCATCTTTTTATACCTTGCTTTGAACAGGTAGACGTCTCAATTACTTGGCTTCTTAAATATTTATGATATTTATAATATTGCCCTATCGAGACTCCATCGCCGTTATAGTTTCCAATTCCAGTTATCCAGATAATTCCATCCCAAGCTGTTTCATCTGTTTCCTTATCAAGCACCTCATATCTTATCGTATAATCGGTTCCCTCAATTAATGTTTTTGTTCCATCTTTTATCGTTAAAGACGGATTTTGTTCTTCCTGCGTTGTACCATTGCAGGTAGCTCCAAGGCTTCTCTCTAAATCACTAATATTTTTCCCTCTTATAGTAAAATACTCATATATCGAACCTGTCCATTGATTGATTCCTTTTATCTCAACATATGCCTTTCCAGCGTTGATATTATCTCCATATGTTATGATATAATCTGTATTTTCTCTTAGTACAGTCGAGTCTGATGTTATCGTTACTTCTGGCTTCTTTTCCTCTCCATCATATACATAATTTTCTTCGGATAAGGATATATTACAAGAAGAAATATTTTTTTTAGTACTTACATTGACAGAATACGGAAGAACTTTTGTATAGCCATATAACTTAGCTGTTAAATTCGTTGTTCCCTCACTTACACCAACCAGTTTATTTTCTGAGTATGTAGCGATACTTGTATCTTCCACATCAATGACTGGCATATCGGCTACTGGTTTTTTACCGCTCGGCCAACTGTCCGAAAAGGTTGCCATTACTTTAGGAGTTGGAACAGATACTGTTTCATTTACCTGCAAATCGTACTTTTCTTGTTCTAATGTAATGTCTAAATCTGTAATCTTTGATTGTAATACATTAACAGTGACTGTCTGTTCGCTGTCATTTGCTGTGGTAGCTGTGGTATTGATAGAATCTCTGTAGGCAAATTCTTCTACCCAGTAATGTACTCCATTATAGTAGGCATGACCGATGCCAACACAATTAAATTCATTCGATAGCATATTACGCCTATGTCCCTGTCCGCTATAATTCTCATCATCTTCTCGCCAGCCTTTATTTACACCTACTGCACTCGTATATCCCGCAGCAATATTTTCTCCTACGGCAAGATAGGGGATATCATATGCGGTAAAACAAATTGTTCCATCGGGTCTTGTATGGCTATACGACATTGCAATCTCTGCCGCACGCTGCATCGCAATTCTCTCCAAATCATAATCATATGACAACTCACTTAAATCATTACAGATTGTTTTTGTCGTATCATCCGAATTCCAGTACCAGGCATCTGTACTGCTTGTTCGCATCTCATTAATCATATTAAGGATGCTTCTCGCTTCTGTCTGACCATATTGTAGGGGTAAATTGACCATGATAGTATCTTCTGCATTGCTCTGTGCTATACTATCTTGCTCTTGTTCTAATTCTCCCTTTATCTCTCCGACCTGTGATAAAGTTTCTTCGTCACTTTGAGTTTCGACTTCAAAGTCATTGAGTGAGGCTTCATTTTGTAACAGGGAATTATCATCACTACTACTTTCCACCTCAGAAGCATTGGCGATAGTCTTTCCTGTGAAAGGTTCTGGAATCATAGAAAATACCATGATTATCGCCAATATAAATGCCAATATTCTTTTTTTCATCCCATACATTCCTCCTTTAAAAATCTCTCTTAGAATTTGCACAGTTGCTGGTCAAATATACTGTCTTTTTAGACATTACCCTAAGTGAAGCTCTAATGATTCCGTGCAATTACTATAATTTTGTATAGTTAAAAGATATAAGTTGATTTTATCATAATCTTCCTCGTTCAACAAGCAAAGTTCTTATGTTTAAAAATTTTAAAATAAAAAGGACATTCCCTCCTGTCTCCAAGAAAGAATGCCCTTATTATATAATAAATCTATAATGATTTATTTTCCGCCTCTAACTTTTTTGCTTGTTCATACTCCTCCAACGTGATTCCTAACAGTCTACAGGCTTCTTCTATTGATACATTTAATGATTTACTTAAATTATTGACATTCATAAGTAATTGTTTAGCTGTACCTTGTTGTCTACCTTCTATAACTCCCAATTCTCTTCCTTCCTCAATACCTTCTTCCAATATACTCATTCCAAGACCACCCATAGCATCTACCTCCTTTTTCAATTGCTCGTTCTGAGAAAAGTCAATATATTTTTGCACTGTATCCAAAAAATTTTTCTTATGTGGATAAAAAAGTGCATTTAAAAACTCTAATACATGGTCTGTCTGTGGGCACTTTGAATCACCAAGTCGAATGATAATCAACGTAAGTAAATCATAATTTTCCCTTTTCGGCTGACAATTATGGAAATTTTCTGTATTTTCCATATTGTAATAGGAAATACTATAGCGCTCCTTTTTAGGTATATTATCTCTACAAATCCAAATACTATAGCATTTCTCCAAAGAATTATAATCTGTATCTTCTGTAATCAAAGATAACTGTGCCGACAGACTTCTCGCCAAATAATAAATTCCCCTTTTTTCAATCGGATATCCTGGTTTATAATCTTTTTGTGGCTCCACATCAATATGAAGATTAATCTGTAATACATCTTTAGATAGAAGTGGATTTTTAGAAAGAAAACGAATATCAAAATTAGAGGATTTTTCATTTAGCTGTCGAAATTCTACATTTTCTCCTTGAATTCTCGTATTAGTCCTTCCCGTTGTCACATCATCTTCCGAAGTAATAGAATCTTTCTCAATAAAATCCATAATCTCCTCTAAAGTATAATCTTTATATTCTCTTACAACGCCTTTTAGGAGAACCGCAAGCACTTCTTTATTCATAAAAATTTCTTTACTAGCTATGTCCATCCCCTCTACGTCTTTGGAAATTTGAAGAGAATTTAACACATCTAGACTCCCAACAACTGTATCATTCATGGCATCACCTCCCCCTAAAATATCTCTGTTTTAAATGTTTTGAATAAATCAAGTATAACATATATTTTTAAATTGCTCAACATAAAACTGGGTTTTTTTTACATTTTTGCTTCTTCATATTACAATAATATACAAAAAATCTACTTCTTTAGATATGGAATGAATCACGCAAAAATATTAAAGGACATTCTTCCCTGTCTCCAAGAAAAAATGCCCTTATTATACACGGCAAATCTATACCAATTTACTTTCCACATCTAACTTTTTATCTTTTTTCCACAGTAACTATCTTTTCATTACTCCAAGTAAAACGCTCCCTCTTCATTCTCATTTCAACCCAAACCACCACAAACCTTCTGGCTAATTCCACCAAAAAACTGCCCCCAATACCCAGCTAAGAGAGCAAGCGAAGATATGCCCTGAAAACGATAGAGAGTGGAGCGATTTTTCGATATACTTAGCTTTG
>JAUUSJ010000380.1 GCA_030841965.1 Blautia sp. | reverse complement strand
ATTATATATCAAAATCCTTGAGAATAGGGTGTCAACTTTTATGATACAACATCAATTTCTTGACATGATGGGGATTCACATGTACCGGCTTCATTCCGCTGTCCTGCAGGAATTTCCCTAACGCAAACCAGTAATGACCGGTCGGCTCCATTCCGGGAATCACAGCAGTTTTGCCATGTTTTTCTGCGATATCTTCCATCCACGCTTTCAAAGTCAGGAATCCGGATTTCGTGTTACTGAACTCCAGCGGCTTTTTGCTATACTCATAATTTCTCCAGTCAAAAGCCCTGGCGTAATGAGTTTCGCTTCCGACATCAATACCAACAATCAAAGTTTTTTCAGTAATGGATGCAATTTTTGCGTTCTGTGTGTTATAATTCATTTCGGATACCTCTCTGTTCAATAAGATTTTTACTAACCGGCAAAGTCAGTAATCTTATTTTACTCTGAGGTATTTTTTTCTCAACCTTCTTTCTCGGAATTCCCTATACTTGAATTATACAGGAAGCTCCTTATTCCGCTAATACCCCAAATCATTCCCAGCTCTGTTCCCTCTTTTGCATAGTCCGGGTTGATAAAGCCCAGTGAAATCTTGCTGTTGTAATGATAAGAAATAATCCCACTTTTTTTAATCTTGCATCACAATTATTTACTCAAATTTTCTTAACCGTCGGCGCCTGAACAGTCACATTTGATATTTATATTCTAAAACGATTGATCATCTTTGTCATTGGTTATATGATTCAACTACTAATACCTTTTTCGTTATTTTTAACCCGATTAGATAATCTTATAAAAAAATACATTCATCCATTATTCTTGATTCACTTTAAAATACTACAAAGTTTTTATGACCTCTTCATAATTGATATATCGTTTATTCAATCAAATCTCTTTGAAACCTCAACAAAAATTTTATATATTTAACCAATGGCATATCCATACTAAATCGTGATCGACGTGAATCAGCACCGCCAGATTGATGCATGTCCCATTCGGTCTGCGATTGCTAATACCGTAAATCCCATATTTGTGAACTTCCATAATAATTAACTCTCGTTTGTATCAGAAAAGGCAATGAAGATG
>JAUUSJ010000215.1 GCA_030841965.1 Blautia sp. | reverse complement strand
TCTCTCTCGGCGTCTGCTCCCATTTCACACAAAATCGCTGTTCTCTCTTGGCGTCTGTTCCCATCATTCACAAAATCCCTATTGAATCCCCTCAGCAAAAATCTAAATTGCCAAAAAAAGGAAAAGATGCTATACTGTACTAGAAAACTCAACAGAAATAGAAAGGAGGAGGGCTTTTCACTTGCGACAAAGCTCAATAGTGTAAGCCTAAATTGTATGAATTACAATGATATTCGATTCCCAAATCTTCATATCACAATCCCATCCGTAGGCACAGGGATTACCATAGGAGGATTTGAAATTCGTTTCTACGGAATGATTATTGCCGCTGGATTTATTATGGGATTACTTCTCGTACAATATCTAGCTAAAAAGGATAAGAAAGACCCAGAAGTTTACCTAGATTACCTACTTTGGACAATCATCCCCGCCATCTTAGGCGCAAGAGCATATTATGTCATCTTTTCCTGGTCCTACTACAAAAATCATCTAAATGAAATACTAAACCTTCGCCTTGGAGGATTGGCCATACTTGGAGGTGTCATAGCTTCTGTTATTGTCCTGATGATATTTTGCAAGAAGAGAAAATTATCATTCTTTGATATGACAGATATGCTTGTCCCAGGCCTATTAGTCGGTCAAATCATGGGACGTTGGGGGAATTTTTTTAACCGTGAAGCTTTTGGCGGTTATACGGATTCTCTCTTTGCGATGCAAATTCCAGTGGGATTTTTCGAGAAAATGAATCGTCTCGGTGAGCTTGAAGGCACAGGAGTTTTAGAACATACAAAAGAAATAGTGATAAATGGCGTCAGCACAGCATATATTCAAGTACATCCTACTTTTTTATATGAGTCTTTGTGGAATATCGCAGTCTTAATTTTTATTCTATTTTATAGAAAAAGGAAAAAATTCACAGGAGAATGTTTTGCCATCTATTTAGTCGCTTATGGAGTCGGAAGATTTTTTATAGAATCTCTTCGAGTAGACCAACTTCAGATTGGAGATACTGGAATTGCCATCACACAGGTTGTATGTGCGATAATGGCAGTAGTGGCATTAGGCATTATCGTATATCAGCATAAGTTTAAGCGCAGACAGAGGTCTATTTAGAGCGAGAAAGCATGTTCGGAATCATTGAAAATTTTTAAAATTGTACAGCAAATTACGCGGTACTAGAGATAAAAAACTGTTATAATAAGTATTTTATAGACAAAATTCTCTTTTTTTCTATGAAATAGGACACAAAAAAATAATAATATTATATATAAAAGCACTTGAAAACTATGAGTGAATACGATAAAATAAATTATAACATTGTGCGGCCTTTTCGTAAGCAAAAGGTATTCATTTGTCTTAAAAGCTTTGAATTGCCGCAAATGTTCACTAGATTTAAGAGGAATTAAAAAAATGGAATTTAAACATAAATCTGTATTACTAGAAGAATGTATAGAGAATCTTAATATTCGCCCAGAGGGAATTTATGTAGATGGAACTCTAGGAGGAGCAGGACATAGTTTTGAGATAGCGAAGAGATTATCGCCAGAAGGCAGATTGATTGGATTTGACCAGGATGAGGCGGCTATCTCGACTGCGACAAAGAGGCTAGAGCCATTTTCGGACAGAGTGATTGTTATCCGGAGCAATTTCTCTCTCATGAAGGAGATGCTTCAAAAACATTCGATAGAAAAAGTAGATGGGATTTTATTGGACCTTGGGGTATCCTCCTACCAGTTGGATAATAAAGAAAGGGGCTTTACTTACCGTGAGGCAGATGCACCACTGGATATGAGGATGGACCAAAGACAAGAACTGACAGCGAAAGATATCGTAAATACCTACAGTGAGATGGAGCTTTTTCGGATTATTAAGAATTACGGAGAAGAAAAGTTCGCTAAAAATATTGCCAAGCATATTGTGAGGGAACGCCAAAAGCACGAGATAAATACAGCGGGGCAGTTAAACGATATCATTAAGGCAGCAATTCCGGCAAAGGTGAGAGCAGTGGGGGGACATCCCTCCAAGAGGACATATCAGGCCATAAGAATTGAATTAAACCAGGAACTTACCGTACTTGCAGATAGTTTAGATAGTATGATAGATTTACTTAATGATAAAGGAAGACTCTGCGTGATAACGTTTCACTCACTAGAAGATAGGATTGTAAAGAACATTATGAGAAAGAACGAATCTCCCTGTACTTGTCCACCGAACTTTCCAGTTTGTGTATGTGGCAATGTATCAAAGGGAAGAGTTGTCTCGAGAAAACCTATTTTACCTTCACAGATGGAGCTAGAGCAAAATAGCAGAGCCAAGAGTGCAAAGCTAAGAGTGTTCGAGCGAATGCTGGATCATTCTCAACAATGATAGGGATAGACTAAGAAAGAAGCGAAATGCCGTAACATATAGAAAGATAGGGGTAGCTATGGATCTGAATGAAAAAAGATTGGAGAGATATCAGCTTATATATGGGAATAATGTCAGAAAATTAGACGAAGAAGAGATTGTGCATATTCCAGAGCCAAAAGAGAGCCAGACTCCTGTTATAAAGAATAAACAGCCAAAAAAGAAAAAGATGTCAAGATACGTAAAAAGGAATAGAGAAAAAGCGATGGAGTTTAACGCCAGCTATACCGTTGTTTTGACAGTGGCAGTTGTCTCAGTTGTTATTATTTGTGTTGTTTATTTGACAGGACAGAATAAACTGAATACACAGAGAGACTTGATTACGTCCAAGCAAAAAGAGTTGGCTACTATGGTGAACGAAAATGATGCGAAAAAGGCAAATTTGGAAAAATCAATAGATTTAGAGGAAATTCGAGATTTTGCTATCAATTCTTTAGGATTACAGGAACCGACACAAGATCAGGTGATTTACTACGATGGAGTGAACTCTGATTATGTAAAGCAGTATGAACAGATACCTGGATCCGATTAGAGATAGGTGGAATTTATTATATGAAGAAGATTAAAAAGATGGCCCAGTTTATGCAAGAAAAATTATTTATTGTATTTCTTTTTATTATATTAGTTTTTCTTGTATTAGCAGGGCGTTTAATATTTTGGAATGTAAATAAGGGAGAAGAATTTGAGAGAATTGTTCTGAGTCAGCAGGGACATACGAGTACCGTTATTCCGTATGAGAGAGGGAAGATTTATGACCGCGATGGAAAGGTGTTGGCGACGAATGAAAAGGTATATCATTTGATTTTGGAGCCTAAGAATATGCTGGTGACAGAGACAGACGATACAGGAAAGACGAAGTACGCAGAGAGTTTGACTGTGACACTTGACGCTTTGGCTAAGTATCTGGAGCTGGATAAGGATGATATATTAAAAACATTGGAGGAGAATAAAGATTCCTACTATGTGCAGTATAAGAGAAATCTCTCCTATGACCAGGTAAATCCATTAAAAGAGTATATGAGTAAGGGAAGTACAGAGGTGACAGAAGATATGTCTGATGCAGAGAAAGCAGAGATACAAGCGGCATCTAAAGTCACGGGAATTTATTTTGAGGAGGAATATAGAAGAGTTTATCCTCATAAAACATTTGCATGTCGTATACTTGGATTTACAGTGGGTGGCAATAGCGGAAGCTGGGGACTAGAGCAGCAGTATAATGATACTTTAAATGGAGTGGATGGTCGCCAGTACAGTTATCTGAATGAAGAGTTGACGATGGAAACTTCGACTGAGAATCCTACGGATGGTAATTCCGTTGTCTCTACGATTAATTATAATGTACAAAAGATTATAGAAGAAGAGCTGGAAAAGTTTGACTCAAAGACAGGCTCGAAGCAAACTTCCATTCTGGTAATGGACCCAAGTAATGGAGAGATTCTCGGTATGGCTTCTTCTTATCCTTATGATTTGAATAATCCTAGGAATACGGATGCATTGCTTGGAAAGTATACGCAAAAAGAGATTGAGCAGTTTGAGCAGAATCAGACTTATGAGGATAACGGGGTCAAGATTGAGAGAGAGGATGAAGATGAGGTTGCGACTACCGTAGATGCGTTGGCTGCGTTATGGAGGAATCCTATTTTGAATGATACATTTGAGCCAGGTTCCACAGCAAAGCCGTTTACTGTCGCTATGGGATTGGAGGAGAATGTGTATAAAGGGAATGAGTATTTCCTATGTCCTGGCTATATGCAGGTGGAAGATAGGAAGATTCACTGTGCGCATACACATGGAACGATTGCATTTAATAAAGTCGTATCCGAGTCTTGTAATGTCGCTTTGATGCAGATAGGTTTAAAGCTTGGAAAGCAGAAATTCTGTGATTATCAGGCAGTCTTTAATTTTGGAAAGAAGACAGGCATTGATTTGCCGGGAGAGGCAGATACGAGCAGTTTGATTTATACAGAGGATAATATGGACAATGTATCGTTGGCGACGAACTCTTTCGGACAGAACTATAATGTCACAATGATTCAACTTGGAGCTGCTTTTTCTTCCTTGATTAACGGCGGGTATTATTATGAGCCACATATTGTAAAACAGATTTTGGATTCTAATGGGGGCGTTGTGGAGAATATCGATAAGAAGTTAGTGAAGGAGACGATTTCTGCTGACGTGTCGGAGACGATGAAGGGATATATGCAAGATACGGTTGATAATGGTACGGCAAAGAGTGCGGCTGTGGAAGGGTATACCGTGGGAGGTAAGACTGGTACAGCGGAGAAGCTTCCTCGAGATAAGAAGAGGTATATTACTTCTTTTATTGGGTTTGCTCCGGTTGAGGATCCGCAGGTTTTGGTCTATGTTGTTATCGATGAGCCGAAATTATCTGACCAGACATTGGGTACGTACGAGGCTGTTAAGATAGAGCAGGCTTGTATGGAACAGATTTTGAAGGAATTGAATGTGCCAAAGTCTGAGACGGAGGAGAAGGAGCAGAGTACGAATTGATGAGGGATAGACTTAAAATATGACTTTATGAGGTTGTAGAGATTTTGGTGGGGACAGACGCTAAAAGAGGAGGCAGGGATATGCCCCTCAAACACGTTCGTTCCCACGATTTTTCGACATACGCTGATTTTTGCCGCCTCCCGCAAACTCGCACCGTTGGTGCTCAGACAGTGCTCCGGCGTCAAAGCAATGTCATTTAGTTAAGATTGAAGTAGAAAAATCTTTTGTTCAAATTGG